>NZ_PJAT01000122.1 GCF_002836715.1 Psychrobacter sp. 4Dc | reverse complement strand
TTATGATTCGCTCTTAGTAAAGAATAAACCTGATATCAATAGATTGCCTTTCATTAGAACATAAAAATTGTAGATATATCTTCTCAGAAAAATTAGAGAATTAAAGATTCCACAACGAATGAAATATGAACGTTTAAAACCTCACAAGATTAAAAACTCTTAAACAGTTACTGTCACAATTCAGTATTAGTACCTCTCACGAACAGATAAGGATAACAATATGAGCCAGTCTTCTAACACCAATCGTATTCAAAAAGGCAGTCTTGCCATCGATCAGCAGTTATATGACTTTATTGAAAACGAAGTACTACCGAAAGTCGGTGTGGATTCAGACGATTATTGGTCAGGTTTCGAAAAGGTTATTAAAGAGTTTACCCCGCGCAATAAAGCGCTATTGGAAACTCGTGACAAGATCCAAGCACAGATTGATCAGTGGCATCTAGATAATCCTGCAAAAGATGGCGAAATCGATTATCCAGCTTATAAGACATTCCTGCAAGAGATTGGTTATTTGCTACCTGAAGGCGAAGCATTTACGGTTGATACCAAAAACGTCGATGACGAAATCGCGCACATCGCAGGGCCGCAGCTAGTCGTACCAGTTCGTAATGCTCGTTATGCGCTTAATGCGACCAACGCACGTTGGGGTAGCTTATACGATGCTTTGTATGGCACCGATGTTATCAGTAGTGAAAATGGTCAAGAAGCGGGTGGTAGCTATAATCCTACTCGCGGTGCTGCTGTTGTGGCTTACGCTAAAGCATTTTTAGATGAGCATTTCACACTAGCATCAGGCTCTTACAATGATGTGACTGGTTTTAAAGTAATCGATGGCAAGCTAGAAGTCGTACAAGGTGATAGCAGTACTGAGCTAAAAGATACGGCTAAGTTTGTCGGCTTTGTCGGTGACGCTGAGGCGCCTACAGGTGTGCTGTTAAAGAACAACGGCTTGCATGCTGAGATTCAAATCGATAGTAATCATCCAGTGGGTAAAGACGATCCAGCAAACATCAAGGACGTACTGCTTGAGTCGGCTATGACAGCCATTCAGGATTGTGAAGACTCAGTCGCTGCGGTAGATGCAGAAGAAAAAGTCGAAGTCTATCGTAATTGGCTTGGATTGATGAATAGCGACCTACAGGAAACCTTTGAAAAAGGTGGCAAGACGCGTACACGTAAGCAAAACCCAGATCGTGAATATAACACACCAGATGGAGGCAAGCTGATCTTGCCAGGTCGTTCGCTATTATTAATTCGTAACGTCGGTCATCTAATGCAGAACCCTGCTATTTTAGTTGGTTTAGGCGAAGGACAAGAACAAATATTTGAAGGCTTAATGGATGGTTTGATCACACCACTATTATCACTTAATGATATTAAAGGCAAAAACGAGCTATCAAACTCACGTCAAGGCTCAATGTATATTGTGAAGCCAAAAATGCATGGCCCTGAAGAAGTTAAAATGGCCAATGACTTATTTAATGCGTCAGAGGACTTGCTAGGTCTAGAGCGCAATACGCTCAAAATCGGTATCATGGATGAAGAGCGCCGTATGACGGTCAACTTAAAGGAAGCAATCCGCCAAGCCAAAGAGCGCGTTATCTTTATTAACACAGGTTTCTTAGATCGTACTGGTGATGAGATGCATACCAGCATGAATGCAGGTCCATTTGTACCAAAAGGCGAGATGAAATCGCAAGCATGGCAGCCTGCTTACGAGCAGTGGAACGTCGATATCGGTCTAGAGACAGGCCTACAAGGCCGTGCGCAAATTGGTAAGGGTATGTGGGCTAAGCCTGATGAAATGAAAGAGATGATGGATACTAAGGCTGCTCATCCTAAGTCTGGTGCTAGCACTGCATGGGTACCATCACCAACGGGCGCTACCTTGCATAGCATACACTATCATCAAGTCAGCGTAGCTGATGTACAAGACACGCTAAAATCACGCGAGCGCGCTAGCTTGGACGACATCTTGACCATTCCATTAGCAAAAAATACCGACTGGACTGACGAAGAAAAGCAGCAAGAGCTTGAAAACAATGCTCAAGGTATTTTGGGTTATGTCGTACGCTGGGTAAATCAAGGCGTTGGTTGCTCCAAGGTGCCTGACATCAACGATGTCGGTCTTATGGAAGATCGTGCTACTTTGCGTATCTCAAGCCAACATATTGCCAACTGGTTGCATCATGGCGTGGTTAGTGAGCAGCAAGTGATGGATACGATGAAACGCATGGCCAAGGTCGTCGATGAGCAAAATGCAGGCGATGATGACTATCAATCAATGGCAGATAACTTCGATAGCTCTTATGCATTCAAAGCCGCCTGTGATTTGGTCTTTAAAGGTCGTGAGCAGCCTAGTGGTTATACTGAGCCATTGTTGCATCAAGCACGTTTGGATCTTAAAGCAAACGCTTAG
>NZ_PJAT01000121.1 GCF_002836715.1 Psychrobacter sp. 4Dc | reverse complement strand
CTAGTGTAGATTATTTTAATAAACTTGGAGTAAGTATCATTGTTCCTTAACTTTAAAGCACCAATAATCTTATCTGTCCTGCTAATATCTTCTTGCTCTCAGTTTGATTCCAATCCAAAACAGGAGCAAATATCAGACGCAGAACCCATTACTGGTACAGCTTCTATGATAGCTTTATATAGCGGAAACCTTCACTTTAATGAAGATTGCATAATAGTAAGACCTGAAGGAGAAAAAGGTATTCAGTTAGCAATACCGAAAAATGAAGTCATATCTGAAGTTACTAATAATAGCTTAGTGTACCAAGGTAAAAAATATACTGAAGGGGATTATATCCAAGTAAGTGGAGGCGTTGTTGTCAATGACGTTTCTACATTTAAGAAAAAACATAACCTTAGTGAATGTGATGGGTTAGAGGTTTTCATTCCAAATTAATATTCAACTACTCAAATGCATACCTAAATAGAACCAGTAAGAACTGATTTCTGACATCCAACGTCATAAACTCTGTTGTGGGAACATGATCGGTGCGCTATACAGGCTTCGAACTGTAGGCTGTTAAAGTCACTAATTAGGATTAAAAATATAGTACGCTTACCAAAATAGACTAAACGATTGTAGATATTATACTAGAATGGCATCATCTTAACTCTACATTATTAGTGAAGCAGATATGAAGAATAACCAGTATTGTTATCCTAAAAAATTATACGGTAATCGTGTCATGGGTGCATTGGCAGTCAGCAGCCTATTATTCGTAGTTACTGGTTGTGACAGCACAATGAAGGGTACTAAGCCCACTGATAGCGTAGTTAATACCGCATCAAATCCAGAAAAATCATCCTTACCAGATAAAGCTAAAAGCAACGCTGACGCTCAAGCAGATAGCCCAGTTTATTTTATTGCTGCTGATGCTTCTGCGTCAACACCAGACGGCATCGAAAAAGTCACTACCGCCAACAATCAGTTTGCCATTGCCATGTACCGACAGATCAATGGACATACTGGGCAAGCAGATGACAACGTGTTTTTCTCGCCGTACAGCCTGTCCACTGCGATGGCAATGCTCTATGCCGCAGCAGAAGGGGAAACGAAAGCGCAAATTCAAAAGACCTTTTATTATCCCTCAATGGATATTCTCAATCCCAATAGCGCCGCGCTCTATAATCAATTTAACAAACCCAATCCTGATTATAAACTTGCCACGGTTAACGATTTATGGATGGAACAAGGGTTAACACCTACTAAGTCCTACGTAGATACGGTACAACGTTATTACGGGGGGCAAGTGACTAACCTTGATTTTGAAAGCAATCCTAATCCTTCGCGCCTCATCATTAATAAAAAAATTGCTCAGCATACCAATCAATTGATTCCTGAGTTGCTACCAAAGGGCAGTATCAAGCCCATTACAGTTGCCGTATTAACCAACGCCATTTATTTTAAGGGCGATTGGAAAGTACCTTTCGAGGTTCAGAGCACCACTGAGCAGCCTTTTTATAATCATATAGGTACGAGTCCTAACATCAAAATGATGCAACTACAGGAGCATTTTGGTTATAGCGAGGATAAGCAAGTGCAGGTCGTGCAATTGCCTTACAAGGGTGATGACTTATCTATGCTCGTAGTATTACCAAAATCGAAAGACAAAGCAGCAATGCAGCAGCTGGTGCAGGATTTGAGCGCTGATACGATTAAGCAATGGAGTAAAGATTTAGTCACTCAAGAAGTGAATGTTCATCTGCCAAAGTTTAAGCTTGAAGCAAGCTACCAGATGAAAAACCTACTCACGGATATGGGTATGCCAAGGGCTTTTGAAAAAGGTGCTGGGTTCAACTTATTCGATAATAGCCCGCCCATAAAAATTGACGATGTCTATCATAAAGCAGTGGTCATCGTGGATGAGAAAGGCACCGAAGCGGCAGCAGCGACGGGTATTGTTGCCAATGCAACTGCTGCTTCTGCTCCGCCACCTGTATTCAAAGCCGATCATCCGTTTATCTTTATGATTAAAGACAATAAAACCGATGCGATATTGTTTTTAGGTCAGGTTAATAAGCCTTAATTAGGGCATACCTTTTTATTAACTAACGTCGTATTTGCTGACCAGTTTCAATCAACTGTGGACTATCTGGATCCACTGCAAAAAGTGTATAAAAAGAATATATAGGGTTAGTAGTACTGTTTATGGTCACACTGTTTTTGTCAGGATGTTCTATAGATTCTTGTGCGAAACTTTCAATGTACAAGCTACTTTCGAGGTTATCTGTCAACTTAATTTGAAAACGTAAGCTACCATCCGCATTATAAATAGCTGCATTATTGGGATACCTGAAAAACCACGGATAACTAGTAGCTTCACTGAACTTTCTTGGCTGTTCTTTGTAAATAACTACAAATCCTGTGCGATCAGGTAATAGCTCTATGATGTTGGAAACTGGAATAAAAATTTCTTGATCATCTCCTAGCTTAGGGGCTGTATAGAATTGAGGAAGCATTGAAAAAAATAAGCAACGCCTTACTCTAATGTTTACCACAACAAAGAAATAAGGCATCACTTATGACTCGCACC
>NZ_PJAT01000120.1 GCF_002836715.1 Psychrobacter sp. 4Dc | reverse complement strand
AGTCCGAGTTTTTACTATGTCTATTAGCGCTTACTGCCTGTCTATTAGAGCTGATCACTCATACAGATAGGATATTTAGTAAAAGTATCGGATGCAATAAAGCGAGGAGTTGATATGAAGAACATGAGTAAAGTAATGATGGCCGCGACACTGGCAGTTGGCACACTTGCTGCGGGTTGCCAGACGACGAACTTGCCTGCGCCAGTTAACCAACCAATCACTGCAGATGTCTTGCAAGCACACAACTGGCAGCTCGTTGATGCCAAACGTAGCAATGGTGATAAAGTAACACAGCTGTTTTTTGACCCAGCCAAGCCGTTAACATTGAATTTTATGAATGATAACGGTAGAGATTACGTGGCATTTATGAATACCTGTAATAGCATGGGCGCTGGATGTAGTGTCGAAAACGGTGAAGTCGAGATTAAAAATGGTATCAGTACTATGATGGCATGTCCTGAACCACAAGCCAGCTTTGACACTGCTGCATTAGCCACTGTAAAAGGTAAATATAGCCTTAGTAAGAATGCCAACAACGTGCCTATTTTGACCATTAAAAATGATGATCAAGTCGCTTATTTTAAAGCCGTTACAAAATAGCTTAATGATTGAGTAAACAGTTTGACTGGTTCGGGAGTTTAAACAATTAAAATTATTTGTCTAAAACTACTCGTTTAAAATTGCTCATTTAAAGCTACTCTTCTTCAAACGCAAAATGCCTCACTATCAAGTGGGGCATTTTTTTATCCAAAGTTGGACTCAGTTTAGGCTACACTAGAGCAATAACCCTATAATACCTTTGATATCGTAAGATACTAGCTATGGCGTTGAGTCGGCAACAGTGACGATAGTTTTTTAATTATTCACAATACTTTTATCATTAGGATCTATTGGATACCACGCTATGTTTGAAACCATAAAAGTCATTACTACGATAGCTATAGTTACCGTCCTCACTGGCTGTCAGACATTACCTAATAGCTCAGTAAAAAAGCCAACCAGTACAGTCGAGACCAATCCGCTGACTGCACGTATGCCTGTGATTGATCGCCTAGGATACATTGCCTATATAGAAGAGCAGGGCGTAGGTACGGCCAAAGTATCGACACTCTATAGTATTCGTCCTGACGGTAGCGATCGTCAGCTAATTGATCAGCTTAATGGCTATATCTATGCGCCAGCATGGTCGGCAGACGGACAACTGCTTGCCTATAGCAAACAAGCCCCGCGTGAGCATCCCAAAATTTATATTTATGATCGTAGTAGCAATACGCGCAACCTAGTGGTAAATGCTGAAGGCAGTAATATGTCAGCGTCATTTTCACCCGATGGTCAAGATTTGCTCTATAGCTCTACAGTCGGGGGTAATTCTGATATCTATAAGATGCGTCTGAGCGATGGTAAGACCCAGCAGTTAACGACCCTGCCGAGTACAGAGGTACAGCCTAGTTATGCTGCTGATGGCAAGAGCTTTGTCTATACCAGCGATAAAGTCCGTGCTGGACGACCGCGAATTTATCGTTATGACTTCGCTACGGGCAATGCGACACCTGTATCAACAAATGGGTATGTGGCCAGTCCTCAGCTTAGCTTAGATGGTCAGCGTATGGCCTACTTAAATGGTCGCAAGGCGGCTGTCATGACCTTGACGACGGGACAGGTGGTCAACTTGGCAGAAACAGGGCTTGATGAGCCTGCACGTCTATCTCCATCTGGCAATTATGCCGTCTATCCAACTCGCCGCTTGAGTGTGGGCGGGCAAGCAGCAGGCCAAAATGGTGGTAGTCTAGTTATCCATTCGCTGTCAGGCAATACCAGCTATGCCATTAGTGGTCAAAATGGTGGAGTCGTGCGCTCACCGATATGGGGTCGTTAGAGAAGTATGTCTCATGCCGTGATATGTATATAAACTTATTTGTAAAACAACATAAGTTTATAAATATTAAGTGAAGTGCCTCAGCTTTTGTAGTAGGTTATTACAAATAGAAGATTAGGTTCACAAAGGGAGAACCCGCGTAATGCAAGAGGCTTTTTTCGCGTTCATCACCAAAATAAGTTTATATCCAACGATTGTTTTCACCGGTCTTGTGATGTTCGTTACTCTATACTGGGTGGTATCTTTACTCGGCATGGCAGATATGGACAGCGTGGATGTTGGAGAGTCAGGTAGTGATGCTGCTGTCTCTGATTTATCATCGACCGGTTTTTTTACAGGCCTCATGCTGAAGTTTGGTCTCTACGGTGTGCCTCTAGTCATTATATTAAGCTTAGTGAGTTTAATCGGTTGGTTATTGAGCTATTTGTATACCAGTTTCTTACATCAAAATTTTGACTCTGGTGTTCTGTATTACGTGTTTGGCACAGGGGCACTAATATTCGTATTGGTCGTTTCTATGTGGCTAACAGGCATTATCATTTCACCCATTCGCAAAAACATTGCCAGAATCCCCAAACGTAATTCTGCTAATAATGTAGGCAAAATCGCGATTGTGCGTACACTTAGTGTGACGGACAAGCACGGTGAGGCAGAGTTGAATGATGGCGGTGCAGGTTTGATACTCAAGGTTCGTTCAGACAACAGCACTAGCTTACTGAAGAAGGGCGATAGAGTGATGTTGGTAGCGTATTTAGAAGAAACAAATACCTATCAAGTCGCTCCTGTTGAAGATAAATAATTATAAATCGTT
>NZ_PJAT01000119.1 GCF_002836715.1 Psychrobacter sp. 4Dc | reverse complement strand
TTCCATATAGTTTATATTTTTATCGAAAGATATCTCTCTACAAAGCTCTGTTCTTATTAATTTATTACATAAACTAGAATGATATGTTCCAATGAGCATATTATGAATAAAATCATACTTATTACATGTATGATGTGTTATGAGTTCATCTCCGAGTTTGCCTTGTCCTGTATATGCACCTACAGCGATATCTGACCCATTATCAGTAATTGATTTATACAAATATTCAATTGCTCTTTCTGCCATTAAATCATCTGAGTCACAATGTATGACAAACTCACCATTAGTATTTTTTAATCCAAGCTGTCTAGCAGCAGCGACACCAAAGTTAGTTTGGTTTATCAACCTAAATCTTTGATCTTTTTTACATATATTCTCAGCGATCTCTTCACTTCTATCTGTTGAGCCATCATTTATTAGAATGACTTCAATATTCTGATAGGTCTGAGAAGCTATACTAGATAAACATTCTGATAAATAAAGTTCAGCATTATAAATAGGAACTATAATTGAAACCAAAGGTGTATCAAATGTCATAAAGTTTACTCATATACAGAAAGTCTATTTTAAAGATTCTTCAAGGTAAGAGAGAGAATTAATCTTCATTAAATTTAAATCTTTATCTTCGAGAGCAGTCACACTTTTTATAGCAATCGACTCTTTATATATAATTAATGGCTCATATACTAAATGCTCTAAGCCTCCAATTTTATTAAGCAACGACTCAAATCGGGCAGCACCCCGTTCTTTATTTACAATTACTAGGAAAGGTTTTCCAAAAACTATCGAAAAAACCATCCCATGAAATGAATCCGTCAGTATAAACTCTGCATTAGCAAATGATGCCAACCAATCTTGTACAGCCGGCATTTTATAATCCTCTAATTTTTCACTACTCAAGTCACCTAAACTATGCTTAGCTTGACAGTTATACACGTGAGCGTTCAGTTCCTCTGCTACATAATCTGCAGCTTTCTTTTTATCTTCATTTTTATCTAAAAAATAAGTGAATACTCCTTCACTTTTATCTGCTTTATATCTATCGCCTATCAATGCTAAGTAATCTTCTTTCTCTAATAACAATGTTGGATCTAGAACAAGCTCACTATCAACACCTAAATACTCTTTGCATAAATCAACTCCTGACTGCTCACGAACTGATATTGCATCAAATAATTTAGCGAGTTTAGAACATTTTTTAGTTTCTTCTACTGAATACTCCCAGTCATCAACACCAAACGATGATGCATAAGCAATTCGTTTAATTCCTTTATCTTTGCTGATAAAGTCCAAATAAAAATCGTAGATGTTCGGTGAGTACTTAGGACGCCATGTTTGATCACTACCAACAATGACAGCATCGTAGCTATTCTTCTTAAAATGTTTCTTAAGTTTTTTACTTTCATTGATATACTTGGACTGGACAATATTAGCGTTAATGAACTCTTGATTGTGCTTGGTTAAATAGCCTATTTTACTTTCAAGATTTATTGGTGCTTGTCGTTTACCTGTGGCTTTTTTAGCAAGACGATAGGCTAGTCTGAATTTTTTATAAATAAAACCACGCTCTTTAGTCTGATAGTCAATAGTAATCGGACTATGGCCCATATCTTTCAAGACTTTTTGTAAAGCGTAAGCTTGCATTATTCCACCATAGTTTTTACCCAGTGGTTGTGTCATTATGGCTATTTTCATTTTAGTAATCCTTTTAAACGTTTTATAGCTCTACATTTATATTACATGGTTCGATTAATAGTTGTATAGGATATAAGTATTTAAGGCGTGTCCTTAATTCAATCGATTGACACCCTAAATGGGATAAAAATGAGGACACGCCTTAATAAATTCAATATTTTCTTACATATTTTCAGCTTTAAGTATTGTTAACATCTTAAAAAAACAGTTATGAGTTATCTATCGATAGACTTTCAGTGATTTGTAAATATATCAGTTGTTGGGTTGCGAGGAGAATAAGCAACACTATATTGATCTTTTAAACAACCTACTCCAATCATCATTATTAGACGCTCGTTATCAGGAATCTCTGATACAGTCTTAACTTTTTGTTCAGTAAAAGATGGATAGCAGGTATTTAATGGACAAGATCCGAGGCCTGCTGCATGTATAGCTAACAATAAATTCATTGAAAACAACCCTCCATCAATAAATATTTGATTACTTTCATATGAAGTAAAGGCTTTAGCGTCTGCAGTTACTATAATCAATTTATCAATTACATCAGTAAACCCTGTATTACCGTTTTGGTATTTTAGTATCTCTTTTATTTTTACCTTATCACTATAATAGTGTACCTTCCAACCCTGTCTGTTACATACAGAAGGAGCACTTCTAGCAACTTCAACAGCTGAATATAAAAGACCATCAGGCACTGACTCATTTGAAAAATCTCTTACACTAACTCTACCCTGTGCAAACTCATTAAATTCTTCCAAACTCAATGTGCTAGCTGTTATTTTATTTATATACTTCAACCCACCTTTACCAACTATATCACTTCGACTTAGAAAATCATTAACAGTTTTTTCAAAATTTTCAGAAAAAACAAACCCCTCATTTTTATTAAACTTCATATAATCTATAAGAGTTTTTCTTATTGAGCAGACTAAATCATCAATACCATATAATTTTTCGTAGACTTCTGTTTTTGCTATAACATCAAGTATTTTAGGCTGACCAAATCCTAATCGTGGTTCTGGTAAAGCTAAGCCTTTTTCTATTATATGATAGTGCTTAGTTAAATAATATTTTAAATGAGACTTATCTTCTTTTAATGATTTCTCCTTAAAAGA
>NZ_PJAT01000118.1 GCF_002836715.1 Psychrobacter sp. 4Dc | reverse complement strand
TCAAGATCGCCTGTATCACTGCGGACGGTCTTTTTAGTGTGTCCGTTGCGCTTGTTTGGTTTATCTGCTTTCTCATGCTTGGGGTAGCCGAGATGGTCTTCCATCTCAGCCTCTAAGGCAGTATCGATAAAAGATTGCATGAGCTGCCTCTGAAAGTCTTTGATGTCATCGAAGCTGTTCATGCTACCAGCCATTTGCTCGGCCAGTTTTTTAATGTCAGATTGAGTAGTCATTGCTTATTCTCCTGTTAGTGGATTATAAGCAGTTACACAGTTTTTAGGAAACTCCCTATCAAGCGGGCGCTGGGCCAACACCTTATAGTCTTCTTTACCTAGTGTCATACCCATTGCGAGCATAATGACACCCAGAACGATGACTTGGGTATCACCTGTCACCCAAGAAAAAGTCGCAGGCTCTATAAATGTCACTGCGGCAGCTAAAATAATAACCAATGCCGTAAATCGACTCAACTGCTGACTTATTATCCTCAAAAACTGCATTTCTCAAATCCTTCTAAGTCCGGAAAATAGTCAAGTATAAGTTCAAAACCACTGTATTTCCAATGGGTTTGGGCAGTTTTTAGCCAACAATAAGTTGCTATTATGACAACTTTAACTATGATTATATTGCCAAAGTTTTTTGAAATGTTTATTCAATAGTCAAATGAGGTACTAGGTGTTGCAAACTCCATCAAATTTAAATCGATTCAAACACCTAGGTCTTGCGTTATCGATATTTTATTTGCTTTATAATTTAACGACTGTTTATAGCGTATCTTTGTACACACTCTACCCATCGCAAATTTATAATCTCGCCACACCGTTTGACAGTATGATTCCTTTCATTCCAGCTATGATTGTTCCTTATAGCTGGTCATTGATTTTATTTGTGGCTAGTTTTTTCTTAGTGCGGACGTCTACACAATTATCTTTATTGAGCTATCGCTTGATTCTGACGACCATCTTTGCCTGTTTAATTTTCTATCTCTATCCCGCTCGTTTCTCATTCAATCGATCGATACCTGATGATTGGACGCAGTTTGGTTATCAGTTTTTGCAGTTGGTGGACAAGCCATTTAATCAGTTGCCATCATTGCATGTCAGCTATGCCATGTTGCTTGGCGTATCCTTATGGGATGTTGTAGCGTCTAAAAAGAGATGGATTTCAGCGGCTTATCGATTGTTGCTGACTGGCATATGTACATTGATTGCCCTGTCGACAGTGTTGACGTATCAACATCATTTGCTAGATATGTTCGGCGGGGTAGTATTGGCAGTGTTGGTGCTGATACTCTCAAATCGAATCCGAAATGCATTGGTAATCAAGCATCTGACACTGGGGGTAATAGGGTTTTTGTTGATAGCGATAGCAGGGTTTTACTTTGCTAATATGAGTATGATAGCGTCTGAAGTTGTAGAAGATTTAGCCATTATCATTGCTTTATATTGGCTGATCAGTTTTACGATGTTGACTTGTGTCTATCAACAGGTCAAGCCAATACGGGATATACGCTGGTTTCAAAAATCCAGTAGCGGCCGACTCACGGTATATACTTGGATGAAGTTTGCGCCAATCATTATTATTTACAATGGCATGTCACTTTTAGGGCAGTGGTATTTTAAAGTTTTCTCGAAAGGCCAAAAATATCCACTCACGCCGTATGCTATTAATGACAAGGTCAATGTTGTTGCTTCACCTCGATTGACGCAGGCTGATGTGGATAGCTACTTAGCGTATTGGTTATCTAGCTACAGCTCATTAGAATTACCGAGTTCGTCAGAAAGCAATCGGCCTGCAGTTCGCTATCAAATTATTGTTGTTGATTTGGCCGCTGAGATATCTAGCCACGCTCATAATCTTGAAATAGCTGCTAACGGCATTATGAATACGGCAGTTCATTATTTGTATTTGCCTTTGTTGGATTTGCAGCCATTAAATGACGTATTGCTCCAAGACTATATTAATCTATTTAAACAAATTGACGCTTTAATACGATCAGCTGAGACACAGGCATTTGTCACCAATAATAAAGATAAAGTAGAGGGTAGTCTCATCACGCTTATCAATTTTCATTGCGTAATGGGTCTGTCGCGTAGCATCGGCGTTCAGGTTTTATATTTATTATATTGTGGTACGCTAACTGTCTATAACTATCAATCGTGGATTGAGCAGCATTATTCGCACGCGCACCTGAAAAATGCCTATTTGCCACAGTCGTTGGTAGAAACTATGGCCAATTATAAGTCTGTCACCTATTCAACAGCGCCTTAATAACTATCGATGTCAGTAGGTTCGCGTCTGCTAATTTTTCTTCGTTTGCTTTTTACCTATTGCTTAATTCCTATTCAACTATGGAGGAATCTATGAACACCTCGTTGCCTCGCTTGTACTCTTTTCGTCGCTGTCCTTATGCTATGCGCGCTCGTCTCGGTCTAATATTCGCCGAGTTGCCAGTAGAGTTACGAGAAATCAAGCTAAAGAATAAGCCAGATCAGATGCTAGCGATTAGTCCAAAAGGCACGGTTCCTGTGTTACAGCTTTCAGATGGATCCGTCATTGAAGAGAGTGCAGAGATTATGATGTGGGCGCTTGAGAAAAACGATCCTCAAGGACTGCTAGATGAAAAGATTTCATCTGAAGCTAATGCACTGATAGCACAAAACGATAATGAGTTTAAACAGTGGCTCGATCGCTACAAATATGCCGATCGTCACCCTGAGATGACTCAAATAGAATATCGACAAAAAGGTGAAATTTTTCTGCAGTATTTAGAAGCGTTATTGACTAAGAATACCTATCTACTAGACAATAGCGTGACCGTTGCTGACATCGGTATCATGCCGTTTGTTCGTCAATTTGCACATGTTGATCGTGAGGTGTTTTATGGTTTGCCATACCCTAAATTGCAGCAGTGGTTACAAGATTGGCTTGCGCATCCGTTATTTTTGCAAGTTATGACTAAGTTTGAACCATGGCAAGAAGGCGATGAGGTGGTGATTTTTCCTTGTTAATATCTGGTATTTGAAGTTATTTATATGATCACATGAGTGGTGAGTGGTGAGTGGTGAGTGGTGAGTGGTAGGTAAAGTATAGATTTGAAAGAACGTAGGAGAATACACAT
>NZ_PJAT01000117.1 GCF_002836715.1 Psychrobacter sp. 4Dc | reverse complement strand
AGAAATACTGATTTGATTCTGTGCAATATCGATATACAAAGGACGGTACATGCAAAACAAATTAATAAAATTGGTTGCTAAAAGTGCGCGCCATAGCAAAAACCAGATAGTAGGCGCGGTTCGACCTGCAAGTTATCTAAAAGACTTGAGTAAGCAGCAAGTAGGCAAAGGTAAAACGGTGCTTATCACAGGTGCCAGTTCAGGTCTGGGCGAGGGTATGGCAAGATTGTTTGCTAGCCTTGGCTACAACTTGGCCATATGTGCGCGTCGCACTGATCGTTTAGAGCATTTAAAGTCGGAGATGATGGACAAGTATCCTGATATCCGAGTCGAATACCAAGCACTAGATGTGAGTGATTATGATGCGGTTTTTCAAGTGTTTGATGCTTTTGCAGATGACTTTGGCAGCATTGAGCGAGTAGTGGTCAATGCGGGTATTGGTGATAGCCGCCGCATTGGTAAAGGACATTTTGAAACCAATCGTCGCACTGCTGATGTCAATTTTGTCGCCGCATTGGCACAGTGTGAAGCTGCCATGAATATTTTCCGTGCTCAGAACAGCGGGCATTTGGTCGTGATATCGAGCATGTCAGCCATGCGCGGATTACCTAGGCATCTGACGACCTATGGTGCAAGTAAAGCTGGTTTGGCTCACTTAGCAGAAGGTATTCGTGCCGATATGCTTTTGACCAATCTTCCTATCAAAGTTTCTACGATTTACCCAGGTTATATTCGCACTGAAATCAACGAAGGCTCCAAACCATTACCGTTCGAAGTCGATACAGATACTGGTACTAAAGCCATTGTCGCGGCTATTGAAGCGGGCGTAGATGAAGCCTGTGTACCGAGCCTGCCTTGGTCTATGGTCAGTCACGCGATGAAGCACTTACCATTACAGGTGATGAATAAACTAAGCTGATTTTCTTAAAGCAGAAAAGAAGAAGCCCACTACAATAATAGTGGGCTTCTTCTATTTGTTCTGAAATAGTAGGGTAAGTATTACAACGTTTGAGGATTGTTTGACATATGCTGTTCACGCAATTTTTGACGCAGTACTTTACCAACGTTACTCTTTGGTAGTTCACTAACAAACTCAATATGACGTGGACACTTATAACCAGTCAAATTGTCTAGCGCAAATTCTTTGATGACTTCTTTAGTGACATTATTATCGGCAGGTACGATATAAATTTTAACCGCTTCACCTTGATTTTCATCAGGAATGCCAATTACGGCGCAATCGACGATACCATCACAATCAAGCATGACAGATTCGATTTCATTCGGAAATACATTGAAGCCTGAAACTAAGATCATGTCTTTCTTACGATCTAGTAGAGTAAAGTAGCCTTTCTCATCCATACTAACGATATCACCAGTGCGGAAGTAGCCATCGCGAGTAAAGTCATTGCTATTGTCTTTATTAAAGTATCCTGACATTACGTTTGGACCTTTGATACACATCTCGCCCGATTGATGCATGCCAACACGCTCACCGTTTTCGTCAACCACGATAATATCGACACTCGGTACAGGTATACCAATAGTACCGTTGAATTTGCGATCAGTGATAACGTTAGCAGTACCGCCAGCCACACCTTCAGTCATACCCCAACCTTCAACCATGGGGCAGCCAGTCACGTCTAACCAACGTGCTGCGGTTTGCTCGGTTGCCGCCATACCACCTGCTTGCGTGATACGTAGCGAGCTAAAGTCCAAATCTTTAAAGTTTGGTTGGTCAAGTAACCCTTTAAATAGAGTGTTGACTGCAGGGAAGATGTGGAACGGTTGTTTTGATAAGGTTTTGACAAACCCTGGCATATCGCGCGGATTAGGCACTAGGATAAAGGTATAACCTGAACGCATACCGAGCAAACTCAGCATAAAGGCAAAAATATGATACAACGGTAAGGCCATAACCATATTGATGTATACCTCGTTGATACCTGAGGTCACAGGGCGATACCATGCCTCTGATTGCATAGCAGCAGCGACGACATTACGTTGAGTTAGGACAGCACCTTTAGATAAACCAGTCGTACCACCTGTATACTGCAAAATCGCTTTTTGTTGTAGGGTAGTCTTTGGTGCTTGAATCGGTAGGTTTTTTCCCTTTTTTAATACTTCAGGGAATTTAGTGACATTGTACTTAGGGTCATTTAGGTTGTACTTTGGAACCAAGCGTTTGACCTGACGGATAACGGTATTGACCAAAATACCTTTCAGACCCATCATATCGCCCATTTTCGATAGCACGATACGTTTGATATTGGTCTCTTCAATAACTTGCTCAAGCGCTTGGGCAAAGTTGTCAACAACAAAGATAACCTGAGCACCTGAATCATTCAATTGATGACGCAACTCACGGCCTGTATATAGTGGATTAATAGGTGTACAAACGTAACCTGCACGCAGAATCCCAATCATAGTCGGTAGGTATTGTGGAACGTTCGGCATCATAAGAGCTACTACGCTGCCTTTAGGTAAACCTTGAGCCTGTAACCATGCTGCGACTGCCAGTGAAGCGTTATCAACATCACCATAAGTATGCGTAACACCCATACAGATAGTCATCGGATGCATACGAAAGCGGTTAAAACACTCTTCATATAACTCTATGAGGCTTTCATACTGATCCGGATTAATCGTCTTAGGTACGTTTTCCGGATATTGAGCAAGCCAAGGTTTATCTACAGTCATGATTAGCGTCCTTAAATATTAAAATAAATTAAGGCTCTATAAAAAAGTAGTCACATCCATGTCAACAATTTAAATCGCTGTTCCGTTAGCAAGAAATTGTCGAGTGCTATCCTATATGTTCACATACTGCTAAAATACGGGGCCCTTATAAAGTTTGATTTAATCACAGAGCATAAATAGCTCATCAGATTAAAAAA
>NZ_PJAT01000116.1 GCF_002836715.1 Psychrobacter sp. 4Dc | reverse complement strand
ATTTATAATACAACTATCTCAAATCAGTTGCTGAGCTCTCAAAAATATTGAGTTGCGCTACGAGTTAATAGACAGTTATTGAAAGCACTCTAAATATTGAGTATACAGCTTAGAGCTGGATTCCTGTATAGCGCATCGATCACGATTTCATACTATTTTCGGGCTTGTGAAGCGCATTAGTCAATATAAGGTGAATTAAATAAATGGCTCATTTGGATATATAGTCAGTTCAAAATAAAACTGTTTCATGATATGGGCTGTATCTCTTTTATTCTGGATTGACTATAGCCAACGTTTCAAAGGCAGCATTTTTTTGGCAATCTGTTGCTTCTAAAAAATAATTTGATATAAGAGCTACGACTCTAATGGCAGGATGGTTATCATTTCTTCTTAAAGTATGGAGCGTAGAAACTCAGCTCAGATGAAATAGGTATATTCTGGTATATCCTGGTATAAGTTACTGAAATTACTTATTATTTTATAATAATTACTTGCAATTTCTGTAGATAACAGTAGATTAAATTATATAAGATTTCAGTAAGTATGATTGGATTTCACTATTTATGAAAAAGACTTACCTAAACGATATAAAGCAAAAAGAGCTAAGTGTTCATAAAGCTAATATTGGCTACTATAAAATATTTAATCACCTTATTTTGCCTTACATGTTAAAGAGCGATATTGAATTTTGGACTCGAATTCAGTGTTCGCAAGTGTTTCAAGTAGAAAAGCAAGGTAGTAGAGGGTATTTATTCTACGACAATTGGAGTTTGTAAGATGATAGTTAACCATCTCCCAACTTTACTAGCTGAAAGAAGGCTAAAAGTAGCGGATGCCGTACGAGCAACAGGGGTAAGCAAGACGACATTACATAAGATATATAACGATCAATCATCTAGAATTGATTTTGATACTATAGATAAGCTTTGTGAGTATTTAGAAGTAGAGGTGGGGGATATTTTTGAATATGTAAAAGAGGATAAAGAGAAAAATACTCAGAAATAGGTTTTAGCTTACAGTTTAAAGTAGAGGTCAAAAAGAGGGTTTTAATTTTAATGGTTTTTAAGGGTCGGTCACGTTTTGGTCACCATCACTTTTTTGAATGATTTAAATCTGATTGCATAATCATGACTATGAGGTGATATAAGAAAGTATTTTTCGCTACAGCCCATATATTACAGACAAAAAAAGCCCCAATCTTAAGATTGGGGCTTTTCGAATCTGGTAGGCGTAATCGGATTCGAACCAACGACCTCTACCATGTCAAAGTAGGTCGACCAAATACCATAATATGACGTTATCTTATATGTATTGATTCTATTGGCTTATAGCTACTATGTGGTTAAAAAGTGGCAAAGTAAATTAGTATATGATAACGTCTAGCACGTATTTGGGCACTATAATTTTATAGTCTTTTTACCTCCACTCTAGCGTCGATCAATTCAAAAACAACGCATATTCTATAAAAAACATCCTTCTTCAAGCTGATTTCTTCTTACAATCAGAATGCATTGTATTTATTTTATCTGCATATCTCTGAGAAAAGTATGAGGCATATTATTTATATTCATGAAAGTAAAGAATGGATTGAGTGGCAATGATCAGATAAAAATGCTGCAATTAGTCGGTCGTGTACGGACACTACAAGGCCGTTTTCTTGGAAAATAGCTAACGTTAGGATTCGATCTTAACGTTGATGCACAGTTAGATGCCGCAACTTTAGAGATCGTTAAAACGTCAGAGATCGAAGGTGAGTTATTAAATAACGAGCAAGTACGGTCTTCTGTTGCGCGTCACTTAGGGATAAATGATAGTGAGATGATAACTACTGCTAGTCGTGAGATTGACGCGATGGTGGAGATGATGCTAAATGCAACCTATCACTACAAGCGACCATTATTGTTGGATGGTTTACTGGGATGGGGATGGCACAGAGCATTGTTTCCAAATAGGTATAGTGGGCTGTATCGTATCAAAGCGGGTAATATCGTGATGACAGTCAAGGACTTATGCAAGTGGTCTCTGGCGGTTATGGTTGTGAGCAGGTTCATTTTATTGCACCTAGTGCCGATAGGTTACCAGATGAATTAGATAAGTTTGTATTCTCGTTTAACACCTCACCAAATGATCAGGACAATATAGATCTTGTAATTAAAGCAGGCATCGCTCATTTATGGTTTGTGACCATTCATCCCTTTGATAATCGTAATGTACGGCTGACGCGCGATGACAGAGCGGATGCTAGCAAAAAATGATGATAGCGCTCAACGTTTTTACAGTATGTTAGCGTAGATTCTTAAACAGCGTAATGACTACTATAAAATACTGGAACGCACTCAAAAAGGTGACAGCGATATCACTGCTTGGCTGTTATGGTTCTTACAAACGCTGGAAGAGCACTGCTCGCTGCTCAAACGAACACAGATAAAATTATTAGTAAATCGAGTTTTTGGCAGACGCATCGACAACATGCATTGAACACTAGACAAGTAACTATGCTGAATGCTTTGCTGACTGACTTTTATGGCAAGCTGACCACTAAGAAATGGGCAGTGATGACCAAGTGTTCTATACCAGATATTAATGATTTGATAGAAAAGAAGATGTTAAAAAGTCTGAGGCTTCGGGGTGTAGTACGAGTTATGAGGTGGCTTTGTGATCAAACTTGCCAGGGATTCGGCTTTGATTATCAGGTGGTGTATCAGAAAGTATGCTGAGGGAAAGAAGGAGGGTGACAGCCAAAGCAAGATGATATATTTGAGGTTATGAAGACACAAATAGAAATTAATTGCCCTGACTGTCACAGTCCCAGTTTAAAGAAAAATGGTATAAAAAGCTATGGCAAGCAGAACTACCAATGTAAGGACTGCAAACGCCAGTTTATCGGCGATCATGCCCTAACTTACAACGGTTGTCACTCTAAAGTAGAAGACCTTATACGGCTCATGACTGTCCGAGGCTGTGGTGTTAGAGATATTGCTAAGATAGCTTCAGTGAGTATGGGTAAAGTACTTAGTACCATAGGCTCATCCCTTTATAAGATTGTTCCTAAAAAGAGCCACTATGAGCGCCTAGAGGTTGATGAGTTCTGGACTTACGTGTATCGCAAGAAACGTAAAGTCTGGCTCGTCTATGCTTATGACCGTGCTACCAACGAGATTGTGGCTTATGTTTGGGGCAAACGTGATTTGAGTACGGCTAAGAAGCTTAAGAGTACGTCTTCTACAGCTCAAAGTCAGTTACGACTCTATTAGTATGGATAACTGGGATAGTTTTTTAACGGCCTTTAAAGCAGATCACAAACAAGTCGGCAAACGGCATACAGTAGGTATAGAAGGTAATAATTGCCGCTTGAGACATCGACTACGTCGAGCCGTTAGAAAAATATGTTGCTTCTCAAAAAAACTTGATAATCATTTTAAAGTGTTTGACTTAGTCTTTTTTTACATCAATTATGGCTACGTCTGATGACAGCATACTTTTTAGAACACCACCGATTATCATTCTGCTTAGTTAAACTTTATAAAGTTGATTCTTATATATAGGATTGACAGCATATGTCAGTCTAAATTTATTATATTGCTACTGAATTACCAGTTTTTGGAATGAAATATCTATGTAAGATACTGACAGAAATAATGCAAAAATATAACTATCATATCTTTTGTTAAAAAA
>NZ_PJAT01000115.1 GCF_002836715.1 Psychrobacter sp. 4Dc | reverse complement strand
TAAAAAGTAAATAACTCTATGTACGAAACATAGTTATCAAACTCCCAATGAAATTTTTTTGATAAGTTAGTCGACTACTCATCTTAATTTTTATTAGAAGTATTGGTGGTATATCAAAAATCATTCTGAAGAATTAAAGGAAAGGTGACAGCTGGAGCAAAGATATTATATTTGAGGTTATGAAGACACAAATAGATATTAATTTCCCTAACTGCCACTCTTCCAGTTTAAAAAAATGTTGTAAAAAGCGATGGCAGGCAAAACTATCAATGCAAAGTCTGCAAACGTCAATTCATTGGCGATCATGCGATTACTTACTAAGGTTGCCACTCTCAAATAGAGCATAAGATACGCCTCATGGCGGTTCATAGTTGTGGCGTTAGAGACGTCGCTACGATTACCTCAGTGAGTATTGGTAAGATACTGAGCACCATAGGCTCATCAATCTATAAGATACTCCCAAAGCATCACTATTACGAGCATTCGGAAGTGGATGAGTTTTGGACATACGTGAAGCGTAAGAAACATAAGGTATAACTCATCTATGCTTATGACCGCGATACTGGTGAGATTATGGCTTATGCTTTGGGTAAACGTGACTTAAAGACCGCTAAGAAGCTGCGAGCCAGGCTTAAGCAACTTAAGGTTCACTATGGTTCAATCAGTATGGACAACTGGCGTAGCTTTAAGACAGCTTTTAAAGCAGATCCTAAGCAGATTGGTAAAGAACATACTGCGGGTATAGAGAGTAATAACTATCGTTTAAAACATCGGTTGAGGCGAGCAGTTAGAAAGACGTATTGCTTCTCTAAAAAGTTCGATGATCGCTTTAGGACGTTCAATATGGTGTTCTTTTATATTAATTATGGCTTCATCTAATGACAGCATACTTTTTGGAACACCGTCCAATATTTAAAGTCATGTCACTATCGACATATTTTTTATACTGATTACTTTTCGTGCTAGATAGACTAAATAGTCTAGCTTCACTCTGAACGTCCGCCGTACAATATTGGGTCAATAGATGTATAGCATTGCTGTATGTCTGCTTTAAGCTTATCGTCTCAATGCTGGTGTAATATAAAGATGGGCTGTGCTTCACATCAACCCCAGAGAGAATCTCGGCATGGAGTAGCTCATGAAGCTCATTCTTGATAATCTTATATAGACTAGCATCAATATACTGCTTTATTAATATGAGGATTTGACTACTACAGTACGTTTTTATCAAGGATAACCAGAAAATATTTAGCATCATTCACATGTGTGATGTATTAAATTTTAAGCTATTACATTTTCTAACTTGTACTCACAAATTCGTAACCTTTTGCGTAAGCATACGATAACTAGGCCACGTGCATTTGATATTAATTATACGTTGGCAGATGCGGTCGACTGCACGGTCGCCAATGTAACGATTAAAGTTATCAGGCGATAGATTGGTAGTAATAATTGTCGGTAAACCTAGTTGATAGCGGCGGTCGATGATAGCGGATAGGCGCTCTCTATCTTCTTGAGCCATTAGCTCATTCAATCGGGTCCCGTTTTCGCCCACCTCGTCAATAATAAAGACCGTAGCACGACTAATCTGCTCGATATATGCAGCTTCCGTATCTTTGGTATTCTTATCCCACGTCATCCTGACCTCTTTATGAATCTGACTCTCCCGCTTATAAACTACAGTCATATTAGTCTTGAACTTTTGGCTGATAATCTCATTAGCAATTAGGCAGGCCAACTTAGTTTTGCCAGTCCCAGTGTTACCTGTTAATATAATATTTTCACTGCCAGCGCCGTAGGTTGATACATACCTACGCATGACACTTATAATATTATAAAAACGTTCACGAATTGCTTCATCGCCCAATATAGCCCATGCATTAAAACCCATACCCAAATGTTCTTTTGGGATATTAAGATTTCTACTAAGCTCATTACGCAGGCGGGCTAAACGTTCGGTATATGCGTCAGCATCCCATTTACATTTCTGACAGGGATTTCCACCCGCTTTTATCACGGTTTTTAGCACTTTCCATGTTTGTCGGCCGTGTACATCACAGTTAGTAGTGATTTCATCCATCTCACAGGAAAGCTTAGTAAAGGTAGAGTTTTCTTGCTTAGCTAGGCTACTAAGCACATCTTGTTTATGATTATTAATATTTGTATCGCTTATACATTTTATATCATTTCGTTTTTGTGCATAGTTTAATGATGTCATATCAAAGCTCCATTAATTTTTTGTAGCTGAGTGAAGTAGCGTTTGTGCTGATGCTAGCCAATAATACAGAGCTAGGCTATTACGATATACGATGCTTATTCTCATCATAATATTCGAGATCGCCTATCCAAGCTTTTTTCTCTTCATCAGTCATGTCAGCCCCAGGATTGCCCCAGTAATCATTTACCGCTTGTGGATCATTATCTCGATTATAAGATTTACCGTTCATTGTAGGAGACGCTTTAACTATGGTTGGTTCATCCTCCCAAGATTTTGCATTTAACCAAGTGCTCGGGTGTTTTTGATATTTAGAGGCTTGTATTATAGGGGTTTGATCTTGCACTGCTTTCATGATTTGATCGAACAAGGCTTGAAGATCATCAGGTCGTTCGTGTTTAACTTTCCCCCTTTTCCCAGTTCCTGTAAACACACTGTGCCACACTGCTTCAGCTAGGCCTTTGGATTTTTTGTTTGGATATGCTGCGTAAAACAACTCAAATTTTTCTTCAAGCCATTCTTCGTGGTTTATTTCTTTTTCATAGTTATTAGTTTCTAGTTTTTGTTTGTTAGTTATAGCGTCTTCTTGTGTGACAATCGAATGATATTCATTGTGACCGTCCGTGACATCGCTTGTGACATTATTATTTTCTGAATTCAACTCGATTATACTTTTATGTTCATAAAATAGTTCTCGTAATTTAGTTATGCCTTTGACCTCTTTAGAGTTAATACCTATAGAAGACAAATACCCACGAATCACCTTAACTTCTTTACGTAATTTTGCTTGTCTCTCTGCAGCTGTCAAAGGTTTATTTGACGTGACACCATCTGTCACACTATTATTTTCACTTATATAATTTGTGACATTTTTATTTGGGTTTTTAAATTTATAGTTCTTTAGAATAACTTCCCATTCAGAGTGCTTATAACGTTTAGTACGCTTATCAAATATAAATTTATCCTTTAGAAGGAATGCTAAGGCCTTTTTTTCACTCTTGGTTCGACATGACAAGCGACGTGAAAGCATATCAATATCAGACATTAGACTTTCACCAGTCTTTAAATAAATAGTACGCATATCGAGATATAAACTTTTTTCGATACGAGACATATATCGAGTTTCAATTTCCCAATCACCGAATTTATGCATAATCATATGCATAACACCAAACTCAGTATAAGATCTTTTATCTTTGTTCTTTTCGCTATGTGTCATGAGGCACTCCCTGTATAAGCATTCGATCTTTAGTTAGCTCTATCGACTAGAACTTTGAGATTATTAGCTTGACGTACAAGACTTTTCACAATCATCAATATACTGATCGAGGTGCCTCTTTCTATACAAGACGTGCCGGCCTATTTTACTATAAGTGATTGCGTCAGATTGATGACAGCGCATGTATTGAAGTGTACTTGTAGATTTCCCGAGATACGCTGCTGCATATTCTGATGTAAATGGGGTATCAATATCCGACTCTATGACAACCTGTCTCATCATAT
>NZ_PJAT01000114.1 GCF_002836715.1 Psychrobacter sp. 4Dc | reverse complement strand
CGCATATATCATCAATACCGTTACTGGCGTAAAACCGGTAAATGGCAAAAGCTCATGAAGATAGTCACAGCAAACTATGATAGTGAATGGTTATTTATAGACGGTAGCGTGGTCAAAGCTCATCAGCATAGTTCAGGTGCAGCCAGTCATCTTGATGAGGCCATTGGTAAAAGTGTTGCAGGTAATAGCAGCAAACTGCACTTAGTGGTCGATGCTTGTGGTAACCCTATACATATTGAGCTGACAGGTGGGCAAGTGCATGACGCTAAGATGGCAAAGACGTTGATAGATAGCACGATTAATAACCAGACTAAAGCGGTGATTGCAGACAGGGGCTACGATAGTAGTGATATTAGAGAGTGTATCTTCAAGCACTGTGCTGAGTCAGTCATACCCGTTAAGTCGAACTCTAAAAGCTGTAACGACACACTAGATTGGTATTTGTATCGTTGCCGTCATTTGGTAGAAAACGCTTTTGCTAGATTGAAACATTTTAGGGGCATTGCCACGCGATATGATAAGCTCAAAGATAGCTATGCAGCGGCGGTAATGCTCGCTTGTGTCTTTATCTGGTTGCCACTCATTTGAGTTCTATACACACCCTAGTGAGGTGCTCTTCTTTTTTCAATCACTTTCGAAGTTGAGAGTGGGGTATGATATAGGTAATAAACAACATACCGTGTGCCATACCGATGTATTTCACACCTTCTGGAATGTCCATCATATATTTTAGTGGCATGGCGATGAAGAGCAATAATAAGAAAGAGGTGCCTTCTAGATAGCCTATAGTCAGCTGAATGTAAAAATGTTATGGATTTAAACGCGCTACTGGTATAAATTTTCTTTGCGTGCTGCTTACACAGAGGCTGCACAAAATTCATCCCAGTAGCACTGTATCATTTTTAAAGTGGGTTAACTAGACAGCTAAAAGGATAAAAAATGACCAAACCTAATCCAAGAGTATTAGAAGTAAAAGGCGTATTCGTTGAGCCTGCATCGGCGGCTTCAATCGGCGGTGCAATCCGTGATATTAAAGCAGGTAAAATCGCTGAAGGTTCGGTGATCGTTTGCACAGTGACGGGTAATGGTCTAAAAGATCCTGACACTGCGATCAAACAATGTGCCGATGCCGTGATGCTCACCATCAATGCCACATTGGATGATGTCAGAACATCAATCCTATCAAATATGGAAAAATAATTTTTCATGCTTTGCTCAGAAGAAAATACTTAAAAAGCCAACCAACTGCGGTTGGTTTTTTTTATTGCATCGTGCAGAATATAAACTGTATAAGAATAATTCCTATTTACAAACAATTTGATACAGTTTGATTTGTTTTGGTGCAAAATCAATAAATCGCCCAATATTTGTGCAATACAATAATGCTTCAAAGTTGGTTTTGTAAGTTATTGCAGTTTTATTGCAAAGAAATAAGATAAAACAGTAACTTAATAAAGTTGGCACGCCCTTTGCTATTTCAATAACAAGTTCAGAGTCAAATCATTTCGATTTGAACATTTGTAATAAACAGCTTGGGGGAATACCAACATGAACTTTAAACTTTCTACATTAGTGGCTGCATCTTTACTCACTTGTGCAAGTGGCTTGACTATGGCAGCTGAAAGCGATGTATCATTCTCTGGTACTGCAGCAATGACTTCAGATTACCGCTATCGTGGTATGACACAAACTGAAAGCGACCCTGCCGTTCAAGTTGGTTATGGATTAACCCATAGCTCTGGCTTATACGCAGGTGTCTGGGGCTCGAATGTCGGCTTTGGTAGCTCATTAGAGCTCGATCCATATGTAGGTTATAGCACTGAACTTGGCTCTTTGGCGTCTAAACCAGTTTTAGATGTCGGTTTATGGTACTACGGCTATCCAAGTGCTTCTGATTTGAATTGGCTTGAGCTGTATGCACGTCTAGGTTTTGCAGACACCATCACTGTTGGTGACAGTTTGCTTGCAAGCGTGAATTTCACTAATGATTTTTTTGGCTTAGATACTGATGCATGGTATTTAAACCTGACTTATAGCATGCCATTGAGCGCATCTTTCGGTGGTGTAGCAAGCTTAGGTTATACCACTGCTGACGATTATGATTTCAGTGATAACGCTAGTGGCGATGATAACTACATCGACTGGAAAGTTGGTGTGACTTACAGCTTTGCTTCTGTTGAAGACCTGTCAGCTGAGCTTGCTGCTGTCGGCACAAATATTGACGCCGACACCAACCCGTACAAACGTGGTGTAGAGACTGGTGCTGTATTTACAATTACTAAAGCATTCTAAGTTGTAAATAGCATAGGCTAGAAAATTAGCCTTGCGATAAAAAAATCCTGTCTTACTTCAAGGCAGGATTTTTTTATGGAGAATTGGTTCTAAATACGTCTTGGCATGTTAAATGCTTAATATTTATATCGAATAAAGATTGTTTGAATAGATTAAAAAGAAGGGGCTGTCCTAGATGAGTAAAATTATTTAGGATAGCACTATGAGAAAGAGTAAACTAAGTTGGTATAAACAAAGCAGACTCATCGAGTTATTTGTTGCCGGTTCTACCGCGAGAACAGCAGCAAGCTTAGTTGGTGTTAATAAAACCACAGCCAGTTATTACTTTCATAGGCTAAGACTGCTTATTTACGAGAATAGGGGCTGTATAGAATTGAGAAAACATTGAAAAAAATAAGCAACGCCTTACTCTAATGTTTACCACAACAAAGAAATAAGGCATCACTTATGACTCGCACCAAGCTCAACGATGAACATTGGCACAAGCTATTTATTATATTGCGACAAATTAACGTATATAACAAGCCCAATCTAAGACGTACCGTTGAAGGCATGTTGTACCGCATACGAGTAGGCTGTCCATGGCGAGACTTACCTTCTTATTTTGGTCATTGGTCTCGCATATATCATCAAACCCCGATATTAACAACGTCACCTAAGGAAAGTAAACTTCATACCTCAGTCTTCTACACTATATAAATAGTAGCATATAGAGCTTTCTCGACTCATAAGATTTAAATAAACCCATAGTAATTATAGATATTAATAATATTTCGAGCACTATAATATTGAGGGATCCACTACCTAATAAGTTATAGTGCAGATTGTATAGGTTAACTGATCTCTAATATCGCTCTCAAATTCGGAACTGAATCTTTAACTTGATTAAAATTTGAACAATTCTTGAAGCCTTGAAAGCCCTATAGAATCAGAGAACTTAGCATAGATTTCTTATTGATTTTATCGCCAGCATACTTTTTAGAACACCACCGTATTTTTTGAGGATGTCTATGTCATACTCTATTCACGATGAGCCGCACCTAAGTAACCGGAGTCAATGGCTCAGAGCAGCGGTACTTGGCGCCAATGATGGACTCATTTCTACCGCCAGTTTACTGGTTGGTGTTGCCGCCGCAAACGCGAGCAGCCAAACCTTATTACTGACAGGATTGGCGTCACTGACTGCAGGGGCTTTATCGATGGCGGCTGGTGAGTATATCTCTGTGTCCTCACAAGC
The DNA here is from genome assembly GCF_002836715.1 of Psychrobacter sp. 4Dc. Classification (GTDB taxonomy): domain Bacteria; phylum Pseudomonadota; class Gammaproteobacteria; order Pseudomonadales; family Moraxellaceae; genus Psychrobacter. The sequence goes on along the minus strand of NZ_PJAT01000114.1, from coordinate 902 downwards.
AGATACTGAAAAGGCTGATTTAAAAAAAGAGCTTTACGAGCTGACGCATAATTCTGAGCGGGAGCTTGTCGAGCTGACAACAATTTATAAGCAGCGTGGACTTGATCAAGACTTAGCACACCAAGTTGCTGTCGCCTTAACTGAGCACGATGCACTTGAGGCTCATGCTCGTGACGAGATAGGGCTAACTGAAATCAGTCAAGCAAAGCCCCTGCAAGCTTCCATTGCCTCCGCATTGGCCTTTATTACTGGTGCCATATTTCCTGTCATCGGCATCTTGGTGTTTCCAGCCCAGATCCTTGTTTGGTCATTGGCCGCGCTGACCATAGTCGGCTTAGTCCTACTTGGCATGGTATCGGCGCGCTTGGGCGGTGCACCCACTCTCCCTGCTGTCACTCGCGTCGTCGTGTGGGGTGTATTGGCCATGGTCGCAACATCACTTATTGGGCGATTACTTGGGGTGTAGCAGATTCAATTTAAAAGTATGACAGTTTTATTTTCAAATGACTAGAACGGTTTAGAGCCCAGTTTATTTTTAGCGCTCATTACTTTTTCGTAACGCATCCTAGAACGATACGTCTGTATCAGCGCGCGTTTGTAAGTAAAGACCTATTAAGGTATTCAAAAAGTGGTGGTGTGTCAGAAAGTATGCTGAGGAGATGAAAGGAGGGTGACAGCCAAAGCAAGATGATATATTTGAGGTTATGAAGACACAAATACAGATCAATTGCCCCGACTGTCACAGTCCCAGTTTTTCGATACACGGCAAAAAAAGCTATGGCAAGCAGAACTACCAGTGCAAGGACTGCAAACGTCAATTCATTGGCGACCATGCCTTAACTTATCATGGCTGTCACTCTAGAATAGAAGATAAAATACGGCTAATGACAGTGAGAGGCTGT
>NZ_PJAT01000113.1 GCF_002836715.1 Psychrobacter sp. 4Dc | reverse complement strand
ACATTAAGTCAATACAAATGGCTATAAGTTTTAAAGATATGATCTCAGAATTTATAGATGACGTAAAAGTTTGTATTGTTCAAACTGGTAATCCAGATGATGCATATACTTTGTTCGAGGTATTAAATGATAGAGCTTTAGCTCTAGAAGACCTAGATCTAATAAAAAATGAATTTTATAAGAATTACGTTTTAAAAAGCGATTCAAAAGTTAGTGAAGAAGAAAAAGATAGGGTGCTCCAGAAGCTAGATGATAAATGGGTCAATGAAATATTTAATAAGACTCAAGACTACGAAAAGAAGCTTATTACTTTTTTAGCCGTTGGATATATTACTGGGTCAGAAAACATAAAATATGACAACTCGAAAGGTTTTAGGGATGCTTTAAAATCTTACTTTAACATGTATGATTCGAACAACCGTTATGACCAATATAGGATAGCTAAAGATTTTAATGTTTTTCTAACTTGTAAGAAACTTATGGAGCTTTTTTTCTTAAAATACCAAAAAAAGGATCTAGTTGCTTTACAAGCAGAATATAGTACAGAAACATCAGAAATTTATAAAACTGTACATTTACTCTACGCAAAAGATCAGTTTGGTGTACTTTTAGGTCTAACAAACTTTATTTTCAGGAACATTGAGTCTATTAGTCCAGACTTTGAAATATCTCAGGTCAAAAATATTTTAGAGGAACTTTTAAAAACAAATCACCCAAGTAATGGTCTGAAATATCTAGATCTTCATAATATATGTACTGCTCAGTCCAAAAGTTTATGGAAAGTTGCTGTTATGGCTAAAGACTACAAAGCTCCTCGTAGTTTTGCTGTTTCATTAATAAATCAGCATTTTTTAAGCTCTCCTAAAGTTAAAGTATGCAGTATTAGTGTTGAGCTAAACAGTCATCTAAATAGTGAATTTGAAAGCTGGCTAAGAAGTTGGAGGTATACTTCTAGTAGTAAGAACACACTTTCTATTCGAATTCTTTTCGCCAGACTCATTAAGATGAGTCTAGATATATCTACAATGAAGTTAACAACATCTACTATTGCGAATACTATAAGCCAAGCAGATGTGGCTGAAATGCAGCTTGACCATATTGAGCCTAGTAAAGTTAATTTTTTAGCAGAAAACAAATATTTTAAGCATATAGATAGAGAGAGGTTTGTAAATGAGTTAGGCAATATGATGCCTTTGCCAGGAGCTCAAAATCGTGATAAATCCAATCAACCTGTCATGGAAAGTTTTAAGTTTTTCGAGAAAGCGGGCTTAGAAAATCATTTTATTTTAACTCAGACCAGAAAATTATTTGAAGAGAACAAAGTGCTATCTACTGGTAGTACTGATTTTTATATACCGACTGAAAGTTTCTTTGAAGAACGCAAGGAGTTTTTAATTGACATGTTCAAACAAGTTGTGAGTTGAGATTAGAACATATACTACTAAGAGCTTGTTTCTAAATTTTATAGGTTTGAATTAAGAGTATAGCATGGGTCCATCATTTCAAGATTTGAATCTAAAACCTGTTTATCGTACTGGTGAAGATAATTTATTCACTGACTTTTACCGACCGTTACTATCGTCTGCTATACGCTACGATAGAGCAGTTGGTTTTTTTTCGTCAGAGATTTTGTCTTGTAATCTCAAAGGACTAAGTAGTTTAGTTAGAAATAATGGCCGCATGCGATTAATTATTGGCGAGCCACTAGAGAAAAACGAATATGAGGCTATATTACATGAAACGATGGAAAGTCGTCAGGTATTGACCGAGCATTATATTAATAAGCTGATTGAAATGATGGATGGCACGGAAGCTAATACAGGTAGGTTGCAGGTTTTAGCTTATCTAGTCGCCTCGAAAAGGCTGGAAATTAAATTTGCTGTTCGACCGAAAGGTATGTTTCATGAAAAGATAGGGGTTGTTTATGATGAAGAAGACAACTGCGTAGTCTTTCAAGGGTCTGCAAATGAGACCCCTTCTGCTCTATTTGAACATATTAATGCTGAATCCGTAAGTGTATATAAGAGTTGGCAGGAAACCGTTTTCGAAGATTACGGTAAAAACTACATAAGGTCTTTCGAACAACTTTGGGAGGGTAATAGAGAAGATATAGTTGTTCTTGACGTAGTCTCAAAGCAATATGAGCGTATAGCTGATTATATAAGCAGCCAAATGAAACAGTCTAAAAACAATAGACTGGATTTTGAAAAAGTTTTATTGCAACTTGATGATAATTTAGAAGATGGTATTTCTTTATCTCAGAGTGCCTTGCCTAAAGTCCCTGAATACTTAGGTACTCATAAGTTTGATATAAGGCCGCATCAACGAGAAGCTTTAAACAGCTGGCGAGCTAATCAATTTACAGGAATTCTTAAGCATGCAACTGGCTCAGGTAAGACAATAACGTCAATATACGCTTTAACGAAGATGTTTGAGGCAAAACAAAAACAAGATCAGTCACTAATCGTAATGATTAGTGTGCCTTACATAGATTTGGCAAAGCAATGGGTGAAAGAACTTAAGCTGTTTAATATAACTCCTATTCAGTGCTTCGACAGTAGGTCTAAATGGGAAGGTTCTTTGGCGAGAAACTTGCAATTAGTTGAATTTGGGAGCTCAAAGTTTGTCTGTATTTTAGTTGTTAATAAAACACTATGCTCAGATCATTTTCAAAAAGCGATAAAAGATATTAACTTGAGTAGTTTAATGTTCATAGGTGATGAGTGTCATAGACATGGTGCAAACCAAACTCGTTCGCTATTGCCAGATGCAGCTTTCAAACTAGGTCTATCTGCCACACCATTCAATGATGATGACGATATGTTAGAAAGTCCATTCGGCAATGATGCAATAGATAATATCTTGAGTTATTACCAAGCCATAGTTCATGAATACAGTCTCGAAGATGCAATTCTAGATGAGGTATTAACCCCTTATGATTATCACATTATTCCAATTCATTTGACTGAGGTTGAACAAGAGGAGTATGACCAGCTATCTGAAAGCATTAGAAAGATAATGATTAATTCAGGTGGTAACCTGTCAAAAGATAATCGTGAAAAAATGGTTACCCTCACTTCAAAAAGAAGTCGTTTATTAGGAAGTGCGGAAAACAAGATGTTCAAGTTGAGAGATATAACTTCTAATATATCTAAAGAAAAACGTAAACTCACTTTATTTTATGTTGGTGAAGGTAAAGACTCTGAGGACAATATTATCATTGATCAAGTTACAAAAACTTTGAGATATAACGATTGGAAAACAGCTCAATTTACAGGTAAGACAACTAAAAGAGAAAGAGATGAGTTACTACATTTGTTTAAGCAACGAAGAGTTGATGCCTTAATAGCAATGAAAGTTCTTGATGAAGGAATTGATGTCCCTGCCTGTAGTACCGCTTATATTCTAGCAAGTACGAAAAACCCCAGACAGTACGTTCAGCGTAGAGGAAGAGTCTTGAGAAAGTTTCCAGGTAAAACTAAAGCCACAATACATGACTTTGTAGTGTTACCTTGCCCATATAGCAAATCCATTTTCGGAAAGAAGCTTTATGAGTCAGAGCTAGAAAGGGTAAGAGATTTTTCATTACTTGCAACAAATAAAATAGAGATTGAGTCACATCTACAGGAATTGGAGGTTTTGCGTGTCTAATAATGATATAAGAGAAATGTTTGAAGAAGCTAATAAGCTAGTTGAAAAGGAACTTGAGACCCCTTTGAGACAGTTAACCCGCAAGATACTTAATGAGGAAAGAAAGTATCTATACTCTGATCAAAAGCCAGCGCAACGTAAAAAAAACATAAAAGACTTTATTGAAGAAGCTAGAAAATCTGGTAATTTCAAAAGTAATCTGGGGGCATAAGTGAAGATAATTTCTTTAAAGATGAAAAACTTCAGGCAGTTCCATGGTGAGCAATCAATAGAGTTTTCTACCGATGCAAAAAAAAATATCACTCTAATCCATGCTGAAAATGGAGTTGGTAAAACAGCTTTGCTGAATGCTATCAAATGGTGCTTTTTCGAAGAAACGACTCTTAACTTTAGTCAGAAAGATAATTTACTAAATAACTATGCTCATGATGACGGGGATAACACATATTATGTTGCTATCGAATTCGAGGAGGATGGTGAATATTTTTATTGTGAGCGAGGTTATAACGATATAAGTAAAAATTACTTCAAAATGACTAGGGACGACTTCGAGACTGGTGTCAAACCAATTAATGATCCTGAATTGTTCATAAACTCGATACTTCCGAAAGAGATGTCTGAGTACTTCTTCTTCCAAGGAGAAGGGGTAGGTAGCTTTACAAAAGCTAAAGTAGGACATAACAGAGAAGTTAAAGAGGCTATTCAGAATATACTAGGGTTTAAAACCGCTCAGCAAGCAATTGATGACCTTGGTGATATCAAAAAAGATTATCGAAAAGAGGTGGCTACAAGAAATAAAGGTTCGGAATTAGCTAAGCTTAGTGAGGAAATATCAAAATTAGAGCAAGAAAAAATTGCTAAGGACTCACGTTTGAGCCTTTGTGATAAAAATATAGGAATGTATGAGCAACTAATTTTAGATATTGATGAGAAGTTAGCAAACAGTAATAGCACCGTGGTTAAACAGAACCATCAAAATCGCGCCAAACTTGATAAGCAAAAAAGCGTTCTCACACAAAGAATTAAGGGTAAAGAGGTTGAAAAGGTTAGACTTATTAAAATGTACGGCGCGCATGTCTTTGCGAAAAAACTGGCATCTCAAGCTTTAGACTTTATTAATGAAGAAGAGTTTAAGGGAACGATACCAGCACCATATAATGAGAATCTAGTTAGACAGATACTTGAAGAACATGCGTGTATTTGCGGCGCTCCTATTCATGACAATTCCGAAGCTTACAATAATATTAGTAAGTTGTTGAAGAGTGCTGCAGATCCTGATCAGGGTAATAGAGTAATTCGAGCACGTGAAACACTCAAGTCAATTCAAACGAAGAATGAAGGTGCTAAAGGTCATTTATTAGCTAATCAAAACGACTTAATTCAGCTTCATAATAATTTGGAGGATACAAAGCGAGAGCTTGAAGAAATATCATTGAGAATGACAGAGTTTAATATTGACGAGATTGTTAGCTTAGAGAACCAAAGGAAGTCACACCAGCAGCATAAAGATACTGAGTATCGAACTCAAGGTCGGTTAGAGGTAGAAACGGACAGATTGAAAAGATTTATTGATGCGACACAAAGTAAAATCAATCAATTGCAAGCTCAATCAACAGGGATTGATATTTATCAAGAGTCACTAGATATACTTAATGAAGTGGAGTCTTTGTTAATTAGTACACTTCAAAAGGCAGAAGAAAGCAGTTTTAACGAACTTTCAAAGCTAATTAATGACACTTTAGATTTATACGTTCGACAGGACTTTAAGGCTAAAATAGATAAAGAGACATTTAATATTCGTCTCATCGATAATCAAAATAGAAATGTAGCAATGAGTGATGGCCAACAGCTTTTATTGAGTCTGACCTTTATATCTAGCTTAATTCAGCTGGCTGCTACAAGAAAAAATGCTCAAGGTGAAATCCTAACTCCAGGGGTCATAGCACCTTTCGTTATTGATGCTCCTTTTGGTGTTCTTGATAATACTTATAAAGGTAATATGGCTAAATCTATTCCTGAGTCGGTTGAGCAGGTTGTTTTCTTATTATCCTCTAGTCATTGGGAGGGTACAGTAGAAGAAAATATCAGAGAAAGAGTAGGCAAAGAATATAATCTAGTTGCAGAAGTAGCATCTTCTCAAGGGAGCAAAGAGCTTAATCCTATATTTGTCAAAGGGAATAAGGTTGATACCGTACGTTATGACTGTGGCATCGATAGAACAGTTATTGAGGAGGTGAAAGTATGATGGGACGGAACAATAAAACCGATTGGCGAGGGTTAAATGTTAATCGTGAAAGAAGACATGAAAATTTAATTCATACTCTGGTTGAGGATAAAGAGACAGCAATCTTTACCTACAACAAGGATCTTATGATTTTCGCTGCAATGATTGGTTATGCTTATAATAAGAGATTATCTTTATCAGGCGATAAAATATCGATAACGTTAGGAACATATTATAATACTGAAGACGATGGCTTTATATATTTATTAGCATTGATGGAAAATAAAAATGCCACCTGCTTAAAGGACCCCAACCTATCTGACTCAATTAAAATCTTTGAAGATTACTGTAATGGCGGGTTAGATATTATTCAAGACTGGTTTAGAAGCAACCCCACAGATAACAGTAGAGTTGAAACTCTTGAAGCTAAAATTTGGGAGTATATGAAGAGTCAAGAAGGGTTGGAACAAGGTATCAGTAATGATGACTTAGATGTGGATTTCTGAATGAGAGAATTTTCCATCTTTTCATGCTTTGGGTAGCCGAAATGATCTTTCATGTCAGCTTCAAGAGCGGTATCGATAAAGGATTGCATGAGCAGCTTTGATATCATCAAAGCTGCTCATGCTACCAGCCATTTGCTCGGCCAGTTTCTTAATGTCATTTTGGTTAGTCATTGATTATTCTCCTATTGGGAGATTATAAGCTGTTACACAGTTTTTAGGAAAGGCTCAATATTTTTGTTTACTTAAACACATATGTCTCAACCATCTTACACTTTTGAACAATCTATCCTATCTTCAGTCTTGCCAGCAAACGCATCATCAATATAATTAGCCCATTGATGCATCATGTCGGTACGATAAGGCAAGTGTTGAGCTCCATTGTAGGCTTTGCTTATTTTGTTTTCTTTTTCATGTGCTAGCTGTAGCTCTATAGCTTCGTGCATAAACTCTTGTTCATGTAAGGTAGTGCTGGCAAGTCCGCGAAATCCGTGCCCTGTCATTCTGCCTTTATAGCCCATGCGCCATAGGGCAGTAATAAAAGCATTGGTACTGTATGGCTTACGCGTCGATGGATTAAAGAAGACATACTTGTCCGAAAAGCCTAGCGTCTTGATTTGCTCTAAGATCGCCATTGTTTGCGGTGTAAGCGGCACTAAATGCGGTCTATCCATTTTCATTTTATCGGCAGGTATGCGCCATAACTTGTCTTTATAGTCTATCTCGCTCCATTCCATAAAGCGTAATTCCTGCGTTCTCACAAACGTATAGCACATAAACCATAAGCCTAGCTTTACCAGTACATCACCATCATAGGCGTTAATGTCTTGTAGTAGCTTTGGTAATTGCTGGCTGGTGATGCGACTATGGTGCTTTACCTTATGCGGTTTTAGTGCTTCAGTTAGGTCGTCGGCTGGGTTGAGGTTGGTTAAGCCCTCACGTATGGCTTGTTTAAAGATTTGCCCTGTTTGACGTATTGCGCGTCTTGCCATATCACTAGCGCCCCTAGCTTCGATAGCTTTACCAATAGCCAAAACATCAGGCGCAGTTATCTCATTTATATTCATATGACCAATGACGGGCTTAATGTCGCGCTGATATTGTGAGTAGTCACGGCTATGGGTAGTAGGTGCTATATGTGCTTTACGGTCATTATGCCAACACTGAGCTATCGTATCGAAATCCTTTGATCCGTCATTTTCTGCTCGTGTTTTTTTCTTATCGTCTTTTGGGTTAATGCCATCAACTATTAATCTTTTGATCTCAAGATTGCGCTGGCGTGCACTTTGCAGGCTCATTACTGGATAAGTACCGATAGTAAGGGTTTGCTGTTTGCCTTGCCAGCGGTAGGCGCTGATCCATGACTTAACGCCTGTATAACGCACCCATAATTGTAACCCTTGACCATCACTATGTTTATCAGGTCGTTTTGAGTCTATCGCTTTTTGGGTAGGCTTAAGATTTTTTATCTGTGTATTATTTAGACTCATGTTGGTATTATCCATTATGGTATCGTATGATACCAACGATAATACCAACATTTTAGACGGATTACCACGTTCTGTAACGGATAACAAATGCCTTTAAAAAAGGCTGATTCAGCTGAATGGCTTGCAAATAAAAGGGCAGACGGTCAATGACGGTCTGCCCTAATATTGTGTTTGGTCGGAACGGCAGGATTTGAACCTGCGACCACTACACCCCCAGTGTAGTGCGCTACCAGACTGCGCTACGCCCCGAGTGACTGACTATTTTACGCAAAATTATGTATATTGCAAGGGCTATTTCTAGCAGCCAAAATCTACTACATCATTCTACGCATCACAGCCAGTATTGCTATTGCGCAGGTAGCTTTAACCCAATAGCTCTTTTAGGATTTGGTTCACTTGCTGTGGGTTAGCACTACCGCGACTGGCTTTCATGACCTGACCGACTAGACCGTTAAAGGCTTTTTCCTTACCGCCGCGATACTCTTCTACCATCGCTTCATTTTTTGCGATGACTTCTTCGACCATCGCTTTGATAGCGCCAGTATCGGTTTCTTGCTTGAGGCCTTTGTCTTTGATGATTTTATCTGCTGCATCATCGCCATCGCCGCCTTCGCGCTCATATAGGGCACTAAAGACTTTTTTGGCCAATTTGCCAGATAGCGTGTCATCTTTGATACGCTTGAGCATGCCAGCCAACTGTTTGGCGCTGATAGGGGAGTCGATGATATCGGTGTCATCTTTGTTCAGCGCGCCGAGCAAGTCGCCCATGACCCAGTTGCCAGCCATTTTGGCATCTTGCTGTCCGATTTCAGCTACCACATCTTCGAAGTAATCAGCAATTTGACGACTACCAGTCAAGATACGAGCGTCATATTCTGACAGACCAAGCGCTTCTTCAAAGCGTGCGCGACGAGCGACTGGTAGCTCTGGCATTGCTGCTTTGATCGCATCAACCGTATGCTGCTCGATACGGACAGGGAGTAGGTCAGGATCAGGGAAGTAGCGATAGTCGTTGGCGTCTTCTTTGGTACGCATGGTACGCGTTTCATCACGCTCTGGATCATATAGCATCGTCGCTTGAACGACTTTGCCGCCATCTTCTAAGATATCGATTTGACGTTCGATTTCACGATTGATAGCACGCTCGATGAAGCGGAATGAGTTTAAGTTCTTTAGCTCAGTACGTGTACCAAGATCATCACCAGGTTTACGTACAGAGACGTTACAGTCACAGCGGAATGAGCCTTCAGCCATTACTGCGTCTGAGATACCTAGCCAAGTGACTAGCTGATGGATGGCTTTGATGTAGGCAAGTGCTTCGTGGGCTGAGCGCATGTCTGGCTCAGAGACGATTTCGATTAGTGGTGTACCTGCACGGTTCAAATCCACACCTGTCATACCATCGACTGCGTCATGGACAGATTTACCCGCATCTTCTTCTAGATGTGCGCGAGTAATACCCATACGTTTCGGATATTCGTTCTTTTCGCCTTCGTTGACGACGACATCGATATAGCCTTCACCCACGATAGGATTGGCCATTTGGGTGATTTGATAGCCTTTAGGCAAATCAGGGTAAAAGTAGTTTTTACGGTCAAACGTATTAAACAGACCCAGCTCAGCATTGACACCGATACCGAATTTTAATGCGCGATCGACCACACCAGCATTTAGCACTGGTAATACGCCAGGCAAACCCAAATCGACGATACTTGCTTGGCTGTTTGGCTCATGACCGAAATCAGTCGGCGCACTTGAGAAAATCTTACTTTCCGTATTTAGCTGGCAGTGAATCTCGATACCGATGACCACTTCATAGCCATCGACAAATAGCTCTTTACGCACGGCGTGTTCACGGACGGCATTGTTATCAGTAGTAGCTGTACTCATTATACCGTCTCCTTTGCGATGGTAGAGTGTTGTAGGTGATGATCAGTATGCTGCTGAAACAGATGCGCAGTCGTGAGCAGTTGACTCTCTTGCCAATGCTTACCGATTAATTGCAAGCCAATAGGGAGGCCTTCTGTCGTCAAACCAACTGGCTGACTGAGGGCAGGTAGACCTGCTAGGTTGACAGCGATGGTATAAACGTCACCCAGATACATCGTTGCAGGATCTAGGTCTTCACTAAGCTTATAAGCCGCAGTCGGTGCAGTCGGGCTAGCAATCACATCACAGCTAGCAAAGGCTTCGTCGAAGTCTTTTACAATTAAGCGGCGAATCTTCTGTGCTTTAGTATAATAAGCATCGAAATAGCCAGCCGATAGCGCATAAGTCCCTGTCAAGATACGGCGCTGTACTTCAGGGCCAAAGCCTTCAGATCGTGAGCGTGTATATAGATCGATAAGGTCGGTTGGGTTCTCACAGCGATAGCCAAAACGTACGCCATCGAAGCGTGATAGGTTTGATGATGCTTCAGCAGGCGCTAGCATGTAGTAAGTGGCAAGCGTGATCTCAGGATCAGTGATGTTCACTTCTACAATCGTTGCGCCCAGCTCTTCGTACTTCTTTAAAGCGGCACGTGCTGCTTGCTCGACTTCGCTATCAAGTCCTGTGCCGAAGTATTCTTTGGCCACACCAATACGCAAGCCAGCAAATGGCTTATCACCAGCAGCAGCTTGGGCATCATTGATGTCTTGTACGTAGTCAGGCATCTCGTACTTGATAGAAGTTGCATCGCGTGGATCATGACCAATCATTGGTTGAAGCAGATAGGCGCAATCTTTCGCGCTACGTCCCATGCTACCCGCTTGATCCAAGCTTGAAGCGTAGGCAATCATACCAAAGCGTGACACACGGCCATAAGTAGGTTTGATACCTGTTAGGCCACAAAATGAGGCAGGCTGGCGAATAGAGCCACCCGTATCACTACCGGTAGCAACAGGGACAAAACCAGCGGCAACAGCAGCAGCACTACCACCTGACGAGCCACCAGGGACACGCTCTAGGTTCCAAGGGTTCTGTACCGTACCGTAGTATGAGCTACTGTTGTCTGAGCCCATCGCAAACTCATCCATATTGAGTTTACCTAAGCTAATCATGCCTGCTTTGTCGATGTTAGAAACGATAGTCGCGTCATATGGTGAGACAAAGTTATGTAGCATCTTAGAGCCACAAGTGGTCAGTACGCCCTGAGTACAGAAGATGTCTTTGTGCGCCATTGGTACGCCAAGTAGTGGACGTTGGTCGCCCTGTGCACGCATCTCGTCTGCCGCTTTTGCTTGTGCGCGTGCTGTCTCAGAAGTATGAGTGATAAAGCTGTTAATCTTGCTGTCTAGCGCATCGATACGCTTGATGTAGTGTTCGGTTAATTCCGCGCTGCTAAATTGTTTGTTTTGCAAGCCAGTAATGAGCTGCTCGGTACTTAATAAATGAAGTTCAGACATAAGGTGTCGTCCGTCAAAATGTTAATAGCATAAAATAAAATGAGATAATGGCAAATGCGTGATTATATTATTCAGCCACTATTATTCAATCACCTGAGGCACTAGATACAAGCCTTCTTCTACGGCAGGCGCAACTGATTGATTACGCTCACGATTGATATCGTGTTTTGCCACATCAGCACGCAACTCTTGGCAAGCTTCATGAATATTGGCTAGTGGCTTGATGTCTGTGGTATCAACGTTAGATAGCGTATTCATCAGTTTTAATACTTTACTGATATCATCAGCATAGCTATCGGCTGTACTTTCATCGACACCTAAGCGGGCAAGGTTGGCAACTTCTAGGATTTCTTCACGGCTGACGTTGCTGTCAGACGTTGCTGGTTGCTGAGACATAGTTTCTCCAGTTAAGGACAGTTTTTGTTAGAGTAGTTGATTACGAAAAGGAAAATACGTAAGCGTTAAAATAGAGATAAATAATCAGTGGGCTTATTATAAAGCATCTGACTCAAGTTTACAGAGCATGACGCTTGATTGATGCACAATCTCAACCAACAGGCTGAATTGATAAAGACGTAATATTAAATAAGATATGGTGTCAGACAAGCCATAATGCCAATTAAGACACAATGATTTACAGAGAATTGCAAAACTGACCCCCTAATTCATCATTGTTCCTCAATTGCTCTCCAATTAGCTTCCAAAATACGTTACAGTATGCATCTGCTATTAAGCAAAACATTCATCTGCCTGTAGAGCCTTGTTAGTTATCAGATTAAATGATGTTTCATTGAGTTGAATGATATTCACTACTATTTCAAACTTTGTAACAACTTTTGGCGTCTAAGACAAAAATCCTTACTTACTGATGCAAATATCTATGTTTTTTTGAGCTAAATCGGTATAATTTAGCTCAGTTTTTTCATTTCATCATTATTGTTTGAATTTTGACTTGTTGGGATGATTAACTGTTGCCACAAGTAATGTTTAACGACGACCTGCTCAACACTGACGAGTAACACCTCAGTCAATCTCATTCGCCTCATTCGTAAGACGCTGGATATATTAGTCATGAACCTGTTTGGATTTTTATCAAATAATATCGCTATCGACCTCGGTACTGCGAACACCCTAATTTTTATTCCTAATAAAGGCGTCGTGCTTGACGAGCCTACGGTGGTCGCGTTACGAAGCAATCGTACTCAAAACCCGACCGTCGCCGCTGTTGGTATCGATGCCAAGCAGATGCTAGGTCGTACGCCTGCGAACATCACAGCGATTCGCCCGTTAAAAGACGGTGTGATTGCTGATTTTGAAGTGACGCAAAAAATGCTTAAGCACTTTATCGCTAAAGTAAAAGCCAAGCGTTTTATGGCACAGCCTAACGTCGTGGTTTGTGTACCATGCAAGTCTACTCTAGTTGAGCGCAAGGCGATTCGTGAGGCAGTATCATCAGCAGGTGCAAGCAAAGTACTATTGCTAGAAGAGCCAATGGCTGCGGCTATCGGTGCTGGTATGCCAGTTCATGAAGCCAGTGGTTCTATGGTTGTGGATATCGGTGGTGGTACAACTGAGATTGCTGTTATCGCACTGTCTGGTTGCGTATATGCTGAGTCGATTCGTATCGGTGGCGATATGTTTGATGAAGCGATCATCACTCATGTACGCCGTACGCATGGCTGTGTCATCGGTGAGACGACCGCTGAGCGCATCAAAAAAGAAGTCGGTTCTGCATTGAATGAAGACAGCCAACTAGAAGTAGAAGTTCGTGGTCGTAGCATGGCAGAAGGTGTGCCAAAGACCTTTACTGTCAATTCAGAAGAAGTGCAAAAAGCGTTGACTGATCCATTGAGCGGTATTGTTAGCGCTGTAAAAGTAGCACTTGAGCAGACTCCGCCAGAGTTATCATCAGACATCGCTGAGCGTGGCATCGTATTGACAGGTGGCGGCGCGCTATTACGTGACTTAGACAAACTTATCTCACAAGAGACTGGTTTGCCAGTGACGGTAGCAGAAGACCCACTAACCTGCGTTAGTCGCGGTGGTGGTATCGCGCTTGATTTCATCAATAACAAAAGTTTAAACATGATTTTTGTTTAAGTCATCTTTATCCTTAATTGCCCTATAGTATTGGCAATACATGATAATGACGATTTATGTGAATGATGAAACTATAAATATAGTCGGTTTAATATAATTTGGATACAAGAAAGCCGAGCGAAAGTACTATAAGTATTAGGCTGAGCGAGACTGACACCTTACCTAATTTATAGAAAATTGACTATATATAAAATTAAAGGTAGCCGATTGTGCTACCTTTAATTGCATTCATTCGTGCTAGAACCCCATATCCTCGATAAACACTCATGCTGTAAATAAGTGCTATTGTTCATTTTAGAATCCTTAAATCAGACGACTTATGACTCCAAGTATTTTTGCTCGCCAGCCGTTATCACTTCGTAAGACTGTTATCGTATTGATAGCAGCCTTAATTTTGATGTGGTTTGATAGCAAAAACTCTGATTGGTTTAAGCCAGTACGTAGCACCAGTCATGCCGCCATGCAGCCAATCTATGAGCTGTCTCTATTACCAAGCTATGCCAAGCATTGGGCTGGCGGTAGTCTGCAATCAAAAGAAGCACTGCGTCGCGAAAACATGCAGCTAAAATCGCAATTGATACATGCACATGCCAAGTTACAACAGCAAGATTATATTTTGGCACAGAATGCACGCCTGCAAGGTATTTTATCTACCACCAAGCCTGAGCAGTTCGATCTTAATTTGGCGCAAGTCATCGGCACAGATACCAACTTGCTCAGACAGATTGTCGTGCTTAATAAAGGGGAGCAAGATGGCGTACAAGTTGGGCAAACGGTCATCGATGAAGACGGCGTATTAGGACAGATTATCAATGTCTACCCGAATACTAGCCGTCTGTTGTTGATTACAGATGAGCAGCAGTCAGTTGCGGTTACTGTTAAGCGTACTGGTCAGCGCGCCATCGTTACAGGCCAAGGCATCCCATCTTCATTAAGTCTCAATTACGTCTTTAAGACGTCAGATGTGCGAGTAGGTGATGAACTAGTGTCTTCAGGACTGGGCGGTCGTATTCCGGCAGGTTATCGAGTAGGGCGTATCGCGCATGTCAAAGACGAGCAAACCGATAACTTTAGAACGATCGAAGTTACTCCAGCAGCCAACTTTATCGATAATGCTTATGTACTAATACTTCAAGACAAGCTACTAAATGAGAACAATGCTGCTGCTATTGCTCCATAGATAATGACGTAAGCCACAGTATTGACGGCTAATTAGCTGGCTTATTAACGTTTTAAAGCTTTCCATTTATGGTATTCATCTTGCCAATACTCAATCAACAATATCACCGCAACCATCAAACACTCGCTAAGGTAAGTACCTATGTCGTATCCTGATTCTGAGAATGCCACGGTACTATTGATAGTTGTGATTGTTCTGAGTTTCATCGTTGCATCATCACTCAATGTCTATCCATTAAGCCCAAGCATGGCCACACTGCGTCCCATGGTCATGATCATGGTGCTGATTTATTGGTTGCTGTTTCAGCCGCGCTATGTCGGCATTTTTACCGCATTTACGGTTGGACTGATTGCTGATTTATTGATGGATACGCATTTAGGTCAGCAAGCGTTCGCCGCTGTTGTGGTTGCACTGGTTATCAAAATTACCAGTATCTACGTCAGACAGTTGAATACCGTTAGCGCGTGGTTAATTGCTAGTCTAGGGCTGATTGTCTTTCAGTTAAATCTATGGATACTACAGATGTTTATTCAAAACGTCTTTGTCGCTCAGTCTGCTTTATCACTGTTTATGAGTATCCTCAGCTGGCCACTCGTGCTGTTTGCTTTACGCAAGTTTTCGCGTTAATGAGTCACTAGTTATAGCTGTTATTCTGATTAATAGCTTAGCTTGCTCGGCCCACAATACTGTATGACCACACACATCATAAATTTATAAATGAAGAGAATATCGATGGATATCGTTTTGGCATCTGGCTCTCCGCGTCGTCGTGAGCTACTAGAAAGAGCGCAACTAAACTTTACTATCTTGAGAGTGGATATCGACGAGACGCCGTTAGATAATGAGTCGCCGACAGACTATATCGAACGCATGGTCGCAACCAAAGCCGATGCTGCGATACAACAATTAAGCGATACCTCTCAAGCGGATCACGATAGCCTTACCTCACCGTTTATTATTCTGACCTCTGATACTATTGGCGTGCTGTCAGATGGTAAGACAGTATTGGTCAAACCTATCGATCGCGAGCACGCATATAGTATGTGGCAGCGTATGTCTGATAACGTTCACGAAGTATGGACTGCCGTTCAAGCGACTCAAGTACAGCTATTGCCTAAAGCAAAACCAAGCCCATCAGAACCTATACATTCCTTGCAAATTATTAATCAGCAGCGAATCACTGAGCGTACGGAAGTGACTTTTATACCATTGACGACACAAATGATGAGCGACTATTGGGACAGTGGCGAACCCGCTGATAAAGCAGGTGGATATGGTATTCAAGGACTGGGTGCGGCATGGGTCAGTCGTATCAACGGCAGCTATACCAATGTCGTTGGTCTGCCACTGGCACAAACGCTGGCACTAATCAAAGAAATGACAGAAGGCAGTATGGACACAGTCAACCCGTTATAATGGGATATGCACATAATGACACGGTAGGGTAATGGGCAAGAGCAAGTCGCATTTGTTACACTGTCAATCTAATAGGCGATGACCGTCTAATAAGAAAGCTGAGAGATAAGAGAAAAAACTATGTCCGAAGAGCTGCTGATTAATATTAGTCCAATGGAATCCCGTGTTGCGGTTTTAGACAATGGTATTTTGGGCGAGATTTATATTGAACGACATCACAAACTGGGGTTGGTCGGCAATATCTATCTGGGAACGGTCGTACGTGTCCTTCCTGGCATGCAGGCAGCCTTCGTAGATATTGGTCAATCACGGACCGCATTTCTACATGTCAACGATATGCAGCGTGAACCACGCCCCGTTGCAGAAAAAAACAAAGCTACTAAGGCCACTAAGCATGAGATAAATGAGGACGATGCGACTGCCAACGCTTCTGCTGATAGCTTGGCTGTGACACCGCCTATTGTCAGTGCGCAAAGTACAGAGATCGTACCAGCGTCTAAAACATTGATTCAGCATCGTCTGCATGAAAGTCAGCGTATTTTGGTACAGGTAACCAAAGACCAGTTAGGGAGCAAAGGTGCTCGTCTAACGACCAATATCTCATTGCCATCACGCTATCTAGTATATTTGCCATCGAGTGATCATATCGGTATATCGCAGCGTATCGATGGTGAAGAAGAGCGTAGCCGATTAAAGACTGAGCTTAGTAGCCTAATGCAGACGGTCAATCTAAAAGGTGGGCTGATTGCCCGTACCGCTGCTGAGCGCGTCCCTGTCGATAAGCTAGAAGAGGACATCTATTATCTATTGCAGCTATGGCGTACTATCTGTGCTCGTCGTCAAGAGATTAATCATCATCAGAGCTCAGAGCTGATCTATCAAGAACTGTCACTACCATTGCGTTCTATCCGTGACTTGGTTCACGTCGATACCGAAAAAGTCATCATTGATAATACGCAAATCTATGAGCAAGTCAGATACTTTGCCAAAGAGTTTGTTCCATTCGTTTATGATCGAATCGTGCATTATACCGCTGAGCAGTCGCTATTCGATGTACACCGTGTAGAAGATGACTTACGTGATGCACTAAAGCGCCGTGTCGATCTCAAGTCTGGCGGTTATCTGATTATCGATCAAACCGAAGCAATGACCACGATTGATGTCAATACAGGCTCTTTTGTAGGCGGTCGCTCATTAGAGGATACGGTTTATAAGACTAATCTAGAAGCCACACATGCTATCGCTCGACAGTTGCGCTTACGTAATCTAGGCGGCATTATTATTTTAGATTTTATCGATATGCTTGAGCAACAGCATAAAGATGACGTGCTTGAGAGCTTACAGGCGCAGCTTACCCAAGATTATGCAAAAACCAAAATTACGCAGGTTAGTGAGCTTGGCTTAGTAGAGATGACACGCAAACGCACGCGTGAATCATTGGGTCAGCAGCTTTGTGAGCCGTGCTCAACTTGTCAAGGACGAGGGTTTGTTAAAACCGCAGAAACCGTTTGCTTTGAGATTTTCCGTGAGATTATGCGCTGCGCACGCACTTATAATTCTCCCAAAAAGTTCACAGTGGTGGCTCATGCGGCAGTCATTGACTTACTACTCACGACAGAGTCAGACACAGTGGCCGATTTAGAGTATTTACTGGGTAGGGTCATTACTTTTGATGTAGAAAATCTATATACCCAAGAGCAGTATGATATTGTTTTAGATTAATATTATTCAAAACAAATGATAGTTCTAGATGGAAATATTTATTTAACTAAAGGCTAGTCTAAGAAAGAGCATCTCTAATCATACTAGAGATTGCTCTTGCAATACCTAAAATACTATGTATAATATACACCACTGAATTATATATGCGCAGCTGAATAAAAAAGCTGGCGCTATGACAGCTAGAGCATCGTTTCTAGCACTATTTCATTATGCCTTTGCTACTTTCCAATTAATAGGAGGGTTGGCGGGGCTTTAAACTATTTTGCTTTTGGCACGCTATAAGTTCGGATAAAGAACTCATTCTGGTTAAGAACAGAAGGCCGCTTTAAGTGAATATTTAACCAAACTGCTTTTGATCATGGTCTTGCGACGCAAGAATGACAAAGGCACATATTAGGAGCTTGCTGGCATGGCTAACC
Organism: Psychrobacter sp. 4Dc; assembly: GCF_002836715.1. Classification (GTDB taxonomy): domain Bacteria; phylum Pseudomonadota; class Gammaproteobacteria; order Pseudomonadales; family Moraxellaceae; genus Psychrobacter. Next base: position 57,251 of record NZ_PJAT01000113.1, on the reverse strand, counting down.
AGAGAATCCGTATCCGTCTTAAGTCTTTTGATCATCGTCTGATTGATCAATCTGCACAAGAGATTGTTGATACTGCAAAGCGCACCGGTGCGCAAGTTTGTGGTCCTGTACCGTTGCCGACTCGCATTGAGCGCTTCAACGTTCTAACCTCACCACACGTTAACAAAGACGCTCGTGACCAGTACGAAATCCGTACTCATAAGCGTATGGTTGATATCGTTCAGCCAACTGACAAAACTGTGGATGCGCTAATGAAATTAGATTTAGCGGCGGGTGTTGACGTTCAAATTGCTTTGGGTTAATGCACATTAAACACCCAACCCATTAATATAAGATATAAAGAGGTCTAAAATGGCGATCGGTTTAGTCGGTAAAAAGTGCGGCATGACCCGTGTCTTCACTGAAACAGGCGCATCTATCCCTGTAACAGTTGTTGAGGTCGATGCAAACCGCATTACTCAAGTAAAAAATACTGATGTAGATGGTTATCAAGCCATCCAAATTACCACAGGTACTCGTCGTGACAGCCGCGTAACAGCTGCACAAAAGGGTCACTTCGCTAAAGCTGGTGTTAAAGCTGGCCGTGGTGTTTGGGAATTCCGTGCCAACGAAAGCGATCTTGAAGGTCGTGAGATTGGTGGCGAGATTCTAGCTGACTTGTTCGAACAAGGTCAGATGGTTGATGTGACAGGACAGAGCAAAGGTAAAGGTTTCCAAGGCCCTGTTAAGCGTCACAACTTTAGTATGCAAGATGCTACTCATGGTAACTCAGTGTCTCATCGTGCGCATGGTTCAACTGGTCAAAACCAGTCACCAGGTAAAGTATTCAAAGGCAAGAAGATGGCGGGTCAGATGGGTAACAAACGTGTTACCGTTCAGGGCCTAGAAGTGATTTCGGTTGATGCCGAAAAAGGGTTACTTGTCATCAAGGGTGCTATCCCAGGTGCCACCGGTGGCGATGTTATCGTACGTCCGTCAGTCAAAGCCTAAGCAAGGGGATTAACGTGGATTTAAAAACAGTTACAGGTGCGGCGGTTGAGCTTTCTGATACGGCATTTGGTCGTGAATTCAACGAAGCACTAGTGCATCAAGTCGTCACCGCTTATTTAGCTGGTGCTCGCCAAGGTACACGCGCACAAAAAACACGTGCCGAAGTTTCTGGCGGTGGTATTAAGCCATGGCGCCAAAAAGGTACTGGTCGCGCTCGTGCGGGTTCTATTCGTAGCCCAATCTGGCGTTCAGGTGGTCGTGCATTCGCTGCAAAACCACAAGATTGGTCACAGAAAGTAAACCGTAAAATGTATCGCGGTGCGATGCAGTGCATCCTAGCAGAATTGATTCGTCAAGAGCGTCTGATTTTGGTAGAAGAGTTGAGCGTTTCTGGGCCGAAAACCAAAGAACTGATTGCTAAGTTAAACGATTTGAATGCACCTCGTGCACTAATCGTTACTAAAGAAGTTGATGAAAACTTATACTTAGCTGCTCGCAACATTCCACATGTCAATGTACTTGGTACAAATGAAGTGGACCCAGTGAGCTTGATCGCATTTGATAAAGTGATCATGTCAGTTGAAGCTGCGAAACAATTTGAGGAAGCACTAGCATGAATAACGCAAGACTTTATCAGGTCTTAAGAGGGCCTGTATTCTCAGAAAAATCTCAAATGCTTGGCGACTCACTTGGTGTGCAGGTATTTAAAATTGATTCTAATGCTACTAAGCTTGAAGTCAAGAAAGCAGTTGAGTTGATGTTTGAAGGTGTTGAAGTCACTAAAGTAAACACTTTGAATGTTAAAGGTAAGACAAAGCGTTTTGGTAAAAGCATCGGCCGTCGTAACGACTACAAAAAAGCCTATGTTACCTTAAAAGCTGGTCAAGATGTACAAATGGCTGATGCTGGTGAAGAAGTAGCGAATACTACTGATTCTACTAGTGAAACAGCGAATAACGAATAAGGATTACACTCATGCCTATCGTAAGAGCAAAGCCAACATCACCAGGCCGTCGTTTTGTTGAAAAAGTAGTGCATCCACACCTGTACAAAGGTCGTCCGTTTGCAGCACTTCTAGAATCAAAAAGCAAGTCAGGTGGTCGTAACAATAATGGCCGCATTACTACTCGTCACATTGGCGGTGGTCATAAGCAACATTATCGCATTATCGATTTCAAACGTACTAAAGACAATATCCCAGCAACGGTAGAGCGTATCGAATACGATCCTAACCGTACTGCTCATATTGCTTTACTTAAGTATGCTGATGGCGAACGTCGTTACATTATCGCTGCTAAGAAACAAGTAGTTGGTGATACAGTAATGTCAGGCGAGACTTCTCCAATTCGTCCAGGTAACTGCTTACCGCTAAAAAACATCCCATTGGGTACTGTGATTCACAATATCGAGCTTAAAATCGGTAAAGGTGCACAGATGGCTCGTTCTGCGGGTGCTAGCGTTCAGTTACTAGGTCGTGACGGTGTTTATGCTATTCTACGTATGCGTTCTGGCGAAACTCGCCGTGTACACGTAAATTGCCGCGCTGTTATTGGTGAAGTTTCTAACACTGAAAACAACTTGAAATCACTTGGTAAAGCCGGTGCTTCACGTTGGCGTGGTGTTCGTCCTTCTGTTCGTGGTGTCGCTATGAACCCGGTTGATCACCCACACGGTGGTGGTGAAGGTCGTAACAAAGGTCGCCATCCAACCAGCCCTTGGGGTCAGAAGTCTAAAGGACTTAAAACGCGTCACAATAAGCGTACTGACAACATGATCATCCGCCGTCGCGCCAAGAAGAAATAAAGGAAGAATTTCATGCCTCGTTCATTGAAAAAAGGTCCATTCATAGACGCGCACTTGTTTGCTAAAGTTGAGAATGCATTAGACACCAACTCACGCAAGCCAATTAAGACTTGGTCGCGCCGCTCGATGATTCTGCCACAAATGGTTGGCCTAACTTTATCTGTTCACAACGGCCGTACTCATGTACCGGTTATCGTGAGCGAGCAGATGGTTGGTCATAAACTAGGTGAATTTGCCCCGACTCGTACGTATCGTGGTCACGGCATTGACAAAAAAGCTAAGAGATAAGGTGCTTACCATGGAAGTAACTGCAAAATTACGCGGTGCCGCCATATCGGCACAAAAAGTTAGACTCGTTGCTGATGAAGTTCGTGGCAAATCTATTGAGCGTGCTTTGGATATCCTAACGTATAGCAATAAAAAAGGCGCTGTGTTTGTTAAGAAATGCCTTAACTCAGCCATCGCCAATGCCGAACATAATCACGGCTTAGATATTGACGACCTAAAAGTCGCTACTATCTATGTTGATGAAGGCATTACGCTAAAACGTATCCTACCACGTGCCAAAGGCCGTGCTGATCGTATCAGCAAGCGTACTTGTCACATCACTATAAAGGTAGGAGAATAAGTTATGGGTCAAAAAGTACATCCAATCGGAATTCGTCTTGGTGTTGTAAAAAAGCATAACGCAAACTGGTATGCTAACCCTAAACAATACTCAGAATACCTAATCAACGACATTCAAGTTCGTGAATATCTACGCAAAAAGCTAGACAACGCTATGATCAGCAACATCATGATCGAGCGTCCTACTGGCGCTGCTAAGATTACCATCGCCACTGCGCGTCCTGGTATTGTTATCGGTAAGAAAGGCGAAGATATCGAAAGACTTCAAAAAGAATTGACCAAAATTATGGGCGTACCTGCTCAGGTCAACATTGAAGAAATCACGTCACCTGACCTTGATGCACGTTTGGTAGCAGACGGCATCGGTAGCCAGCTTGAGCGTCGTGTTATGTTCCGTCGTGCGATGAAACGTGCGGTACAGAACAGCATGCGTTCTGGTGCTAAAGGTATCAAGGTTGAGCTGTCTGGCCGTCTAGGCGGTGCTGAGATTGCTCGTAGTGAATGGTACCGTGAAGGTCGTGTGCCATTGCATACACTCCGTGCTGATATTGACTACTCGTCAATTCGTGCAGAGACAACTTACGGCACCATCGGTGTTAAAGTTTGGATTTTCCGTGGCGAAATCCTTGACGGTATGAACAGTGTATATAATCCCGTCAAAGAAGAGCAGACTCGTGCGCCAAAACGCCGTGGTCGTGGAAACCGTCGAAACTCAGACAGAGGTTAAACTATGTTACAGCCAAAACGTACCAAGTTTCGTAAAATGCACAAAGGTCGTAACACTGGGCTAGCTCATCGTGGAAGCACCGTTGCATTCGGACAAATTGGTCTAAAATCATTGACGCGTGGTCGTATGACAGCTCGTCAAATCGAAGCAGCACGTCGTACCATCACTCGTAAAATTAAGCGTGGCGGTAAGATTTGGATTCGTGTATTCCCTGACAAACCAATTACCAATAAACCATTAGAAGTACGTATGGGTAAAGGTAAAGGTCCAGTTGAATATTGGGTATGCGAAATCAAACCTGGTAAAGTGCTATATGAAATTGAAGGGGTATCTGAAGAGCTTGCTCGTGATGCATTAACGCTCGCTGCAGCAAAATTGCCCTTTAAAACTACCATTGTTAAGCGGACGATAATGTAATGAAGATCAGTGAATTACGTGATAAATCATTAGAAGAACTGACCCAGTTACTTGATGAAAAGCAACTTGATGCTTTCCGTATTCGTATGGCTAAAGCAACTGGTCAGTTGGGTAATACCCATGAAGTTAGAGCCAATCGTCGCACGATTGCCCAGCTTCAGACTTTGATTAACGAGAAACAACGAGGCGACTCATGAGCGATAACAATCAAACAGCTACCAATGCTAGCGTATTGACAGGACGAGTTGTCAGCGACAAGATGGACAAGTCCATCACAGTTTTGATTGAGCGTCTGGTTCGTCATCCTTTGTATGGCAAGCAGCTTCGTCGTTCTACGAAAATCAAAGCTCATGATGAGAATAACGTTTGCCAACAAGGCGACCTTGTCCGCATCAAAGAAACGCGTCCAATCTCAAAAACTAAGTCTTGGACTTTAGTTGATGTGGTTGAAAAAGTAGAAAAAATCTAAGTAAATTGCATTAAAAGCCAGAAGCTGTTAAAATAGCCGCCTTTTTAAGGATGCTGATTGCGCCGAGCGTATATCACTCACATTAAGAGTAAGTCGCGGTTATTTATATTAAAATGCCGTCCTACTCATTCTGTGCTAGCGGCAGCAACTGGTTTTTATTGCTCATACGTGTGGAGTAACGCTATGATTCAGGTTGAGTCAATGCTGGAAGTTGCAGACAATAGCGGTGCAAGGCGAGTTCAGTGCATTAAAGTACTGGGTGGTTCTCATCGTCGTTATGCATCAGTTGGCGACATTATTAAAGTAACGGTTAAAGAAGCCATTCCTCGTGGTCGTGTTAAAAAAGGCGACGTGATGAATGCAGTAGTTGTACGTACCAAAAAAGGCGTTCGTCGTCCAGATGGTTCTGTGTTACGTTTTGATGACAATGCTGCGGTATTGTTGAACCAAAACAAAGCGCCGATTGCAACTCGTATTTTTGGACCGGTAACTCGTGAACTACGTGGTGATCAGTTTATGAAAATTGTATCACTAGCACCAGAAGTATTGTGAGGTAATCCATGTCAAAATTACGTAAAGGCGATACAGTTATCGTGATTGCTGGGAAAGACAAAGGCAAGCAAGGTACTGTACAAGCTGTAAAAAACGATCGTATTAAAGTTGAAGGCATTAATATTGTTACTAAACATCAGAAGCCAAATCAGGCAACTGGTGTTGAAGGTGGCATTCTTAAGCAAGAAGCTTTTCTGCATATCTCAAATGTCGCAATCTTAAATGCGCAAACCCAAAAAGCAGACCGTATTACTTATCAGTTTGGCGAAGACGGCAAGAAACAACGCGTCTATCGTTCAAGCGGTGAAGTAGTGGCGACTGCGTAAGACACTAAGGGTGTAATGGTAATGGCAAGATTAAAATCTTTATATAACGATGAACTAAAGCAGCAAATCAAAGAAGAGCTTGGTTTGGCAAATGTGATGCAAGTGCCTAAAATCACTAAAATCACACTTAACATGGGTGTAGGCGGCGCGTCTCAAGACAAGAAATTGTTGGAAGGTGCTGTAGCTGATATGACCGCGATTGCTGGTCAAAAACCTGTTGTCACCAAAGCGCGTAAATCAGTTGCTGGCTTTAAGATTCGTGAAGAATGGCCAATTGGCTGTAAAGTAACGCTACGCGGTGAGCAAATGTACGAATTTTTAGATCGTCTCGTTGCCATTGCAATTCCTCGTATTCGTGATTTCCGCGGTTTTTCACCTAAAGCCTTTGACGGACGTGGTAACTACTCATTGGGTATCAAAGAACAAATCGTATTCCCAGAAGTAGATTTTGACAAGATTGATCGTATCCGTGGTATGGATGTGACAATCACCACGTCAGCTCAATCTGATGAAGAAGGTCGTGCGTTGCTTAAAGCATTCGGCTTCCCATTTAAATAAGGTAAAGACGTTATGGCAAAGAAGAGCATGATTAACCGCGAATTAAAGCGCGAAAAAATGGTTGCTAAATATGCTGAAAAGCGTATCAAGCTAAAAGAAACTATCAGTGATATGACTGCAAGTGACGAAACTCGTATGGAAGCGATGTTAGAGCTACAAGCTCTTCCACGTAACTCATCACCAGTACGTCTGCGTAATCGTTGTGCTATCACCGGTCGTCCTCACGGTTACTTCCGCAAGTTTGGCTTGTCACGCAATATGCTGCGTGAGCGTGTCATGCAAGGCGATGTGCCTGGTGTTCGTAAAGCAAGCTGGTAAGGAGTAACTATATGAGTATGCAAGATACCGTTGGGGATATGCTAACCCGTATCCGTAACGCACAAATGGCTAACAAAGTATCGGTAGCAATGCCGAGCTCTAAATTACGTAAATCAATTGCTGATTTATTAGTTAGCGAAGGTTATGTGGCTAGCGCTGTTGTTGCTGAAGAAGAAAACAACAAAGCAACCCTTACTATTGAATTGAAATATTTCGAAGGCCGTGCTGTCATCGAGACTATCCAACGTTATAGCCGTCCTGGTTTACGCCAGTTCCGCGGTAAAGACGCTATCCCTACTGTTAAGCAAGGTATGGGTGTTGCTATCGTATCTACTAGCCAAGGTATCATGAGCGATCGTGCTGCACGCGCTGCTGGTATCGGTGGTGAAATCGTCGCATTTGTAGCGTAAGCTAAACGACGATGAAGTCTATTTGATGGTTGTTAGGCTTCTATCGGTTGAGTAATATTAAATTATTTTGAATTGATAGATGTCTAACACAGTCAACTATGCTAAACTAACACGCTTTTTAGCCTGTTAGTTTTTTCGCTAATATAAAGAAGTTAAATTTTTTAAGGAATATTCCTATGTCTCGTGTGGCTAAAGCCCCAGTGACGCTGCCAAACGGCGTAAGCGTTACTTTGAACGATCGGCAGGTCGAAGTTAAAGGCAAGAACGGTTCTATGTCTTTACGCCTGCATGAATTGGTCGAGCTGAAACAGGAAGATGATGCTATCATTTTCTCACCTACAGTCGATTCAAAAGAAGCTATGATGCACACTGGCACCATGCGCGCTCTTGTTAACAACTATGTTACTGGCGTAAATGAAGGCTTTGAAAGACGTCTTCAGTTGATTGGTGTTGGTTATCGCGCGCAAGTTACTGGTAACAAGGTAACCTTGAACGTTGGTTATTCTCATCCAGTAGAGTATACGTTACCTGAAGGTGTATCAGCTGAAACGCCAACGCAAACTGAAATTGTTTTGAAATCAAACAATAAACAGCAGCTTGGTCAAGCAGCCGCCAACATCCGTGGTTTCCGCCCACCTGAGCCTTATAAAGGCAAAGGTATTCGTTATAGTGACGAGCATGTGATTCGCAAAGAAGCTAAGAAAAAATAAGGTGAGTTGAAATGTTTGATAAAAAAGCAGCTCGTCTGCGTCGAGCTAAGAAAACACGCGCGCATATCCGTTTCTTAGGCGTTCATCGCTTAACGGTTAACCGCACGTCAAAACATATTTATGCCCAGATTATCTCTCCAAATGGTGGTGAAGTGATTGCTCAGGCATCTACCTTAGACAGCAGCTTGCGTTCAGGCGCGACTGGTAATGCTGATTCAGCAACGTCTGTAGGCCAAATGATCGCAGAACGCGCAAAAGCAGCTGGCATTACTAAAGTTGCCTTTGACCGTAGTGGTTTCAAATATCATGGTCGAGTTAAAGCTTTAGCAGAAGCTGCTCGCGAAAACGGATTGGAGTTTTAATCATGGCTAGAAATGATAAAAATGATAAAAATGAACAGACTGACGGTCTAGTAGAACGCTTAGTTACCGTTGATCGCGTAGCGAAAGTTGTTAAAGGTGGTCGTATTTTCTCTTTCACTGCATTAACTGTAGTGGGCGATGGCAATGGTCGTGTAGGTTTTGGTCGTGGTAAAGCACGTGAAGTGCCAGCTGCTATCCAAAAAGCACTAGAAGCTGCCAAACGTAATATGATTACTGTTGAGCTAAATGATGCAACTTTGCATCATCCAATCAAAGCACGTCATGGTGCTAGTAAAGTCTACATGCAACCTGCATCTGAAGGTACTGGCGTAATCGCTGGTGGCGCAATGCGTGCTGTATTAGAAGTTGCTGGTGTCAAAGATGTTTTGACTAAATGTTATGGTTCTACCAATACTGCTAACGTTGTTCGCGCAACGTTTAACGGTTTACGTGATATGTCAACTCCAGAGAAGATGGCAGCTAAACGTGGTAAATCTGTAGACGAAATCTTGGGTTAACTTAGACTAGGTGAGTTACGATGAAAAAAATGAAAGTCACTCAATTTAAATCGGGTGCCCATCGCCTAAAGAGCCACAAAGCGAGCTTGAAAGGATTGGGTTTACGCCGTATTAATCATACTGTAGTAGTAGAAGATACTCCTTCGACTCGTGGTATGGTCAATCGCGTTAACTACATGGTAAAAGTGGAGGAAGCGTAATGGGTCTTAGATTAAATGAATTATCACCAGGTGTTGGCGCAAAGAAAACTGCCCAACGTCGTGGTCGTGGTATCGGTTCAGGTCTTGGTAAGACTGGTGGTCGTGGTGTAAAAGGTCAGAAATCTCGTTCAGGTTCTAGCATTCGCTCAGGATTTGAAGGTGGTCAAATGCCTTTATATCGTCGTCTACCAAAATTTGGTTTTACCAGTAAACTGGCTATGAAGACTGCTGAAGTACGTCTTTCTGAACTGAATAAAATTGAAGGCGATGTAGTTAGCCTTGAAACACTTAAAGCTGCTAACCTTATCCGTCACGATATGAAGCGTGCTCGTGTAATGCTATCAGGCGAAGTCACTAAAGCTTATACTTTCAAAGGTATTAAAGTGACTAAAGGTGCTAAGCAAGCTATCGAAGCTGCTGGTGGTAGCATCGAGGAGTAGTAACGTGTCAAAACAATCAATGTCATCGGCTGGTATACCGCTTAATCCATTCGCATTTATACGTAAGTATGATGAGCTATGGACGCGTTTATTATTTTTAATCGGCGCATTGATTGTTTATCGTTTAGGGTCACATATTCCAGTTCCGGGTATTAACCCAGTTAACTTGGCTGATCTGTTTTCGCGCAACGAAAACACCATTTTGAGCATGTTTAATATGTTCTCAGGTGGTGCGCTAGAGCGTATGTCTATCATGGCACTTGGCATTATGCCATATATCTCAGCATCGATTATCGTACAGATGATGTCTGCAGTATTGCCATCGCTTGAAGCCCTCAAAAAAGAAGGTGAAGCGGGACGACGCAAGTTAAACAAGTATACCCGTCAGGGAACGCTTGCTTTAGCCCTAGTACAGTCATTAGGAATGTGTGCCGGCTTAATCAGCCAAAACCTTACTTTATCTACTGGTCTTACCTTTTATATTCCAGCTGTTACTTCTTTGGTAGCAGGCGCAATGTTCTTAATGTGGCTTGGTGAGCAGATTACAGAGCGCGGCGTAGGTAATGGTATTTCAATGCTCATTTTTGCGAGTATTGTGGCTGGTACGCCAGGTATGATTTCGCAGTCTATTGAACAGGTCAATCAAGGTCAGATGAACTTGATTGTGCTATTTATTTTTGTACTGCTAGGTATCGCGGTTACTGCGGGTATCGTTTATATTGAACGTGCTCAACGCCGTGTTCCTGTGAACTATGCACAAAAACAGCAACAAGGTCGCAAAATTTATGCTCAGCAGCAATCACATTTGCCGCTCAAGCTTAATATGGCAGGGGTTATTCCAGCTATTTTTGCCAGTTCTTTGTTATTGTTTCCTGCAAGTTTAGGGCAGTGGGTTGGTCAATCGACTGATCCTACCTTTGTACAGAAAATACTTCAAAATATGGCATTGGTGTTGTCTCCAGGGCAGCCGCTATATTTGGTACTGTTTGGCGCAATGATTATTTTCTTCTGTTATTTTTATACGGCATTGGTATTTAGTCCGCGTGAAGTAGCAGAGAACCTTAAACGTAGTGGTGCGTATATCCCAGGTATTCGCCCAGGACAACAAACTCAGCGTTACCTCGATCATGTATTAAACCGACTGACCTTTATTGGCGCGATGTATATGACGGTTATTTGTTTAATGCCAATGGTCGTCCAGTCATCGTTTGGTGTGCCGTTTCAACTCGGTGGTACGTCTTTACTGATTATGGTGGTTGTGGTAATGGACTTCATCTCGCAGATTCAAGCGCATTTGATGACCCATCAATATCATGATCAGACGTTAATTCAATCGCCCACTCAACCTTAAATGAGCGGCACGATATTTCAAGGAGCATGCTATGAAAGTTCAAGCATCAGTTAAAAAGATTTGTGGTAGCTGTAAAGTTGTGCGCCGTAAAGGCCGTGTACATATTATTTGTACAGCAGAACCTCGCCACAAGCAACGTCAAGGTTAATATTTAGTATTAGAAAACGTTTAGTTTTCGTTGCTAATTAAATTAATACTTGAAAAACAACGGCGGATGCGATATCATCCGCCACTTGCCGTGTTTATACAAAATCTTTTATAATAGAATCGATGAGCAGACTTATAGTCAAAACATCGATAATGACTATAAAAGCTCTAGTATTAACAGCAACAAATCTGAAGAGTAAAGCCTTATCGCTAGATAACGCTTATTTTTCTTTAATGGAGAGAAATCAATGGCTCGTATTGCCGGCGTAAACATTCCGGATAATAAGCATGCTGTTATTTCACTAACTTACATCTTTGGTGTAGGTCGTACCACTGCTCAGAAAATCTTAGAAGCAGTTGGCATCGCCCCTACTACTAAAGTCAGTCAGTTAGATGATACACAGTTAGATGCTATCCGTGCACAAGTTGCAAACTACATGACTGAAGGTGACCTTCGTCGTGAAGTTTCAATGAACATCAAGCGTTTAGTTGATCTCGGTTGTTACCGTGGCATCCGTCATCGTCGTAACCTACCAGTTAGAGGTCAGAACACCAAGAACAACGCTCGTACTCGTAAGGGTCCGACACGCCCTCTCAAAAGATAATTAACTTAGGAAGCTAAAAGATGGCAAAAGACACTCGCAGTCGCAAAAAGGTGGCTCGTCGTTCAGTATCGGAGGGCATTGCCCATATCCATGCGTCTTTTAATAACACCATTGTTACGATTACCGATCGTCAAGGTAATGCATTGGCTTGGGCCACTTCAGGTGGACAAGGCTTCCGTGGTTCACGTAAATCTACACCATTTGCAGCTCAGGTTGCAGCTGAAGTCGCTGGTAAAGCGGCCCAAGAATATGGTGTTAAGAATATCGATGTTTTGGTCAAAGGACCAGGACCGGGTCGTGAGTCTGCGGTAAGAGCACTAGGTGCATTGGGTTATAAAGTTAACAGCATCTCTGATGTAACCCCAATCCCACACAATGGTTGCCGTGCGCCGAAAAAGCGCCGCGTCTAATATTAAAGACGAAGCTTTTTATACTAAAAGCTTATAGGAGACATAACAATGGCCCGCTATATTGGACCAAAACTGAAATTATCACGTCGTGAAGGTACGGATTTAGGCCTTAAGTCTGGCGTTAAACCGTATGACGTAAAAACGAAGAAAGCTGGTCGTCCACCAGGTCAGCATGGCGTAAGCCGTAACAAGACCTCAGAATATGCTCTACAGTTGCGTGAAAAGCAAAAAGTTAAGCGTATTTATGGTGTGCTAGAGCGTCAATTCGCGAACTACTATAAAGAAGCTGCTCGTAAGCGTGGCGCTACTGGTGAAAACTTGTTAGCAATGCTTGAGAGCCGTCTAGATAACGTTGTATATCGCATGGGCTTTGGCTCAACTCGCGCAGAAGCACGTCAGCTAGTCAGTCATCGTACTGTTATGGTAAAAAAAGCTGGCCGTGATGAGTTTGTTCGTGTGAACATTCCTTCAATTCAGCTTCAAGATGGTGATGTCATCGCTATCCAAGAGAAATCTCGCGAACAGCTACGTATTAAAAACGCTATCGAATTAGCGACACAACGTGGTATTCCAGAATGGCTTGATGTTGACCACAGCAAACTACAAGGCACGTTTAAACATGCGCCTGATCGTATTGATCTACCTGCTGAAATCAACGAAAGCTTGATCGTTGAGCTATACTCTAAGTAATGACGTAATGCTCAATGTTATGAAAATGGCATTGAGCAATTAACGTTAATTAAACCAGTTTAATAAATCGAGGTGACATCATGATGCTAAATGCAACTGAGTTTCTAACGCCGAATGCCATTAATGTGGATACGGTTAACGAAACGATTGCGAAAGTCACGCTCGAACCGTTAGAACGCGGCTTTGGGCATACCCTAGGTAATGCTCTGCGTCGCATCTTGTTATCTTCATTACCTGGTGCTGCAGTCATTGAAGCTGAGATTGATGGTGTTGACCATGAATACTCAACGCTTGAAGGCCTGCAAGAAGACGTACTTGATTTGCTTTTGAACCTAAAAGGCTTAGCAATTACGCTTCATGACCAAAATGAAGTATTTTTGACCTTGGATAAACAAGGTCCAGGCACTATTACTGCTGCAGACATCGCGTTGCCGCACAATGTTGACATCATCAATCCAGAATTGGTCTTGGGTACATTGAGCGATCGTGGTCATCTTAAGATGCGTTTGCGTGTAGTGATGGGTCGTGGATATGAGCCAGCAAACCAGCGCCGTGAAGATGGTGATACTAAAGCAATTGGACGTTTAAAGCTTGATGCAAGTTTTAGTCCTGTGCTTCGTGTTGCTTATCAGGTTGAGAACGCTCGTGTAGAGCAGCGTACTGATCTTGATCGTCTTATCATTGAGCTTGAAACTAATGGCACTATAGATCCAGAAGAAGCAATTCGTAAAGCAGCCACTATTTTACAACAACAGATTTCTATCTTTGTTGACCTAGAAGCTGAAGAAGCGCCTGAGCCTGTGAAAGAGAAAGAAGAGGTTGATCCGGTGTTACTACGCCCTGTGGACGATCTTGAACTAACGGTTCGCTCAGCCAACTGCTTGAAAGCTGAAAACATTTACTATATCGGTGATTTGGTACAGCGTTCAGAGACTGAACTTCTAAAAACCCCAAATCTTGGTAAGAAATCATTGACAGAAATCAAGGACGTATTAGCGTCTAAAGATTTAGAGCTCGGTATGCGCCTAGATAACTGGCCACCAGCTGATTTACGTGTTGATGATCGCTTTTCTTATCGTAGCCGTTAAACTTTAAGGATTTTTGACTATGCGCCATCGTAAGAGTGGAGTCAAGCTGGGTCGTACCGGCAGTCATCGTAAGGCAATGTTTCAGAACATGACTAACTCATTATTTGAGCATGAACTGATCAAAACAACTTTACCAAAAGCTAAAGAACTACGTCGCGTTGCCGAGCCATTGATCACTATGGCTAAAGAAGACAGCGTTGCTAACCGTCGTTTAGCATTCAGCCGTATGCGTAGCAAAGCTATGGTAGGCAAATTATTTGGCACGTTAGGTCCTCGTTACCAGACGCGTCCAGGTGGTTATTTGCGTATCGTAAAATGCGGTTACCGTGATGGTGACAATGCGCCAATGGCTTATGTAGAATTGGTTGATCGTGACTAGTTTTACACCTAAGACATATTCCATAAAAAAGCTCCAATGCAATTGGAGCTTTTTTTTGTTTTTAATTTGACTAAATATACTAGTAGTTGTTTAGGGCAATAAATGGCTATTTAGAACAATAATTAGCTGCTTAGAGTAATAACGAATCGACATTGGCCGCACCTTGTCTGATAACTTCAGGAACGCTACTAGTCATATCTACGATAGTAGTAAGCTTGGTTGTCTTTATACCTACATTGATGAGACCGTCGATTTGATTGCCTAGCAAATCTTCAATCTCAAATGGGTCATCCAAAATATCGTCTCGATTGGGCAAAATAAGTGAGCTGGTTAAGATAGGTTCATCCATCGCTTCTAATAATGCTTGAGCAATGGGGTTACTAGGTACACGAATACCAATGGTTTTTTTCTTTGCATGCGCCAGTTTTTTCGGTACGTCTTTGGTGGCATTAAGAATAAAAGTAATTGGGGCAGGGGTGTGGGCTTTCAGCTGTTTAAATTGCACATTATCAACTGTTGCATAATTGGCAATTTCACTTAGGTCGCGGCACAGCAAGGTAAATTGATGCTTATCATCGAGTTCACGGATTTGCTTAAGCTTAGCTAGGGCATCCTTTGCACCCAAACGGCAACCAAAAGCGTAACTGGTATCAGTTGGGTAAATAATTAATTGATCTCTGCGCAATAGGTCAGCGGCTTGCTCAATGAGACGTGGCTGCGGATTATCGGGGTGAATATAGAAGACTTCCATAGTGGTTCCTTATTTTATAATTATTGGTTTTTAATTGAGACAAATTTTTCATTAATTAGATGTGGTTCAATTACTAGATATATTAGAAAAACTATTTTAGAACTAAGCAGATCGATATCTTCAAAATACTACTTCAGTTATCAGTATAGCTCAAAGTAGATATAAGTTTAGTGGCAAGGCGTTACCAACCGTAGAAAATCGTTAATAAGTAGGAACGCTTAGTAATTTAAACTAAGCGCTGATTTCAGATGGAGAAATGCAAGCGCTAAGTAATGCAGTCAGTAAAGTCTTAGCGTCACGCGGCAGAGTATGAGGTTTGGCTATATAGTTTTGGACTTGCTGATAGACATCAATCGCAAAGGTGCTACTACTAGTGTCGAAGTCGGCAAACAAGTTATCTTGTGAGACTTGGAAATTTCGTCCACACGCCAAGGTAAATAGACACTCTAATGCTTGAGGTTTGATTTCTACACGCTCAAATGCCTGCTGCTGAGCTGCTGATCGTCCATCTGGTGCATACCAGTAGCCAAAATCAGATAGTTGTCTACGAGCATCACCAGCTACGCACCAATGGCTGATTTCGTAAAGCACTGGCAAAAAAGCCATGAGCGAATTCAATTCGAGCGGGTTCATTATCTTGAGCTGGAAAATACTCGGGTTCATCATTGCTACGAGCCAATATAACTTCCTGATTAGCGAACAAAGTATTAAATAGCTGTATGAGCCAATCGGTAGCTAATCGTTCGCTATCAATTATCAATTCTGCTGTGTGAGTATTGTCAAATTGAGTAATAGACAACTCTTGCCACTGACTTCTTAATTCGTTTAAATACTCATCTTTATCGAAGCACAGTCTATTATTAGGAACATTTTCAGTATGACCCCTTAATTGAATAAGCTGTTGTAGCAACGAACTTGCTTCAGCAGGAGGAAGTGAGTCAGAAAAATTCATTTTATTATTGGATAGATTCATAGAGAAGACATTGACTTAATAAATACTAAAGACAAAAAACTTTAGGTAAAAGGTAAGTAGTAGAAGAGCTTAAACAAATTTACTATCAAAAAATCTTAACATACTAGCGCTAGCAGAATATGGCACTTTCCGTTAGTATGGCAGGCAATATTATACACCGTTTTTATGAATGAGGCCGCGCATGTCAAGCACTCCAGAAACTAAACCGTCAGCACTTCACGCTGACAATAAAAAAGCGCCTGTATCTACTGGCATGCCTGAGCATATTTCTTTAGATAAGTGGGCAGACACTGGTTATGAATGGTCAGGAGAGGTAAAACCAAGCTCGTTTGATCGTCTTGCTACTACTCTGAGCACTGAACATGAGCAGTCAGACATACAGCTCAACGCTAACTTATATCGTCGCAACAACGTCTTGCATCTAGCATTTACCTTGACAGGTGATGTTTGGCTAACTTGTCAGCGCTGCTTACAACCAATCGCGATAGACTTGTCTGATGATTATGACATCGCGCTACTAGAAAACGATAGCCAGGTTCGTTTAGTTAAAGATGAACAAGATTATTTATTACTGGATGAAATCGTCACCGAGCAATCTCCAGAGCGTCTATTGCCATTTAAGAAGTTGGTAGAAGACGAGATCTTGCTCAAAACACCAATGGCGCCAAAGCACGACGATTGTGAGATGTCTGTTGAGCAGTTTGGTGAGATACCAGAAGAAGAGGAAGGTGAAAATCCTTTTGCTGCTTTAGCCTCGCTAAAAGGCAAACTATAAGCGTCAAAATTATCTACTCAATGCATTTAAAAAGCCTTTTATCAGCTTTGTACAGAAGAGTGCAAGGCAGGGCTTTATTAATTTAATAAACATGCGTATAATGTCCGGTTTATTGCATTCGAGCAACCTGTTGCTTACTAATAGAAACTGACTGGGTAAATTTTTTATAAGATTCAGCCTTGGTCAGTGCTTTATGTGAGTGGCAATCTATTTAACTAATGATGCTTAAGACTTAGGTTGTTATGATTATATAGCCTCTGTCAGTATCGACTTAAGCTGAATTTCAAGCTTATCCCTTTTAAGTATAGGAGCTATATCATGGCTGTTCAAAAAAGTCGTAAAAGCCGTTCTCGTCGTGACATGCGCCGTTCACATCACCGTATGGAAATTGCTGAACTAAGCGTAGATGCTACTACTGGTGAAAAACATCGTCGTCATCACATGACTAAAGATGGTTTCTACCGTGGTCGTCAACTGTTCAAAGTCAGCCAAGACGCCTAAGACATTGGCTCTGTGATAGCTTAGGCGAAAACAATAATAGTACTGGTGACTATTATTGTTTTTGCCTAGTTATTACTAGTCAATAAGCTTTGAGCTAAAAAAAGCCAAGTTATTTCGCTATCATATATTATGTGGCTGGATAACTTGGCTTTTTGTTATTTATAACTAGACTTATTGCTTAATTCGCTTGTTATTTTTAGTAGATTTAAAAATGTGCTGATATAATCTGCTCGTTTAATTTGGGCAGCGTTACTCTTGCTGTTTGGTTTGCATCCGCTATGATAATAGTGTCTGTCAGTGTATAGTTTACTGACAATCCGTTTTCTTGCATAAATACTTGAAGTAGCGGCTTTGTATAACATCTAATAATATAATACACCCCATTGTTTTTAGGGATATTTCTAATCAGATAAGGAATATTGGTTATGGCTTCTGTACCCGATATGGTAAAAAAGCAACCCGCTCGTATCGCGGTCATTTTTCCTGGACAAGGATCTCAATCAGTCGCGATGACGAGCGAGCTTGCCGAAATCTATCCAGAGATACGTGATACATTTACCGAAGCGAGTGATGCGCTTGGTGAGGATTTGTGGGCAATCTGTCAGGACGAGGAAAAACTCAATCAAACCCAATATACTCAGCCTGCGCTTTTGACAGCTAGTATTGCTATTTGGCGTGTCCTACAACAAAAAATAGAAGAGACGCCTTGTTATTTAGCTGGTCACTCTCTAGGCGAGTACAGTGCCCTGTGTGCTGCCAATGTGATATCGCTGGGTGATGCCGTCACTTTAGTACATAAGCGCGGTCAGTTGATGCAAGAGGCCGTTGTAGGTGTCGATACTGCTATGGCTGCAGTATTAGGACTAGAAGATAACAGAGTCGAAAACCTGTGTGAGCAAGCAACCGAACACGTAGAAGATGCAGTAGTCGGTGCAGCCAATTTCAATAGTCCAGGACAAGTGGTTATCTCGGGTAACGCCGCTGGTGTTAATGCTGTTATTGATAAAGTCAAAAATACTGGTAAAAAATCTGTCCCTCTAAAAGTGAGTGTACCGTCTCACTGTGCCCTTATGGAACCTGCCAGCAATGCGTTGGCTGAAATACTAGCGGGTATCAAGTTTGATCAGGCAACCATTCCTGTTATACAAAATCGCTATGCGCGTGTCGAAACCAGTGCGGTCGGTATTAAGCAAGCATTGACTGAGCAGCTGAGCGAGCCAGTACTATGGTCAAAAACCATGCAAGAGCTAGCTGACAAGCAAATTAATATCTTAATCGAATGTGGCAGTGGTAATGTACTGAGCAATTTGGCGAAGCGTCAGGCGCAGCCAATTGCCAGCTATCCTACTGACAAGCCTGCCCGTCTAGAAAAATTATTGGAGGTGTTATCATGAGCCGTACGATTACATTAGTGACTGGCGCTAGCCGAGGTATTGGCAAGGCAGTGGCCAAGCGTTTTGCCAAAGAAGGACACTTTGTCATTGGAACTGCGACCACTGAAAAGGGCGCAGAGCTTATTGATGATTACCTTCATGATACTGGCGGTATTGGTCGCGTTTTAGACGTACGTGATACCGCTCAAATTGACAAATTATTTGAAGAGATCGAAAGCGTTTATGGCGCGGTACAAGTATTGGTTAACAATGCAGGTATCACTCAAGATGGTCTACTGATGCGCATGAAAGATGAAGATTGGGAAAATGTCATCGATACCAATTTGACCTCAGTATATCGCATGAGCAAACGTGCTGTACGCGGTATGATGAAAGCACGCCGTGGCCGTATTATCAACATTACCTCTGTCGTGGCTCAAATGGGCAATGCAGGCCAATCTAACTATGCGGCGACCAAAGCTGGCGTAGAAGGGTTTAGCCGTACGCTTGCACGTGAGATTGGTTCACGCCAAGTGACCATCAACTGCGTGGCACCAGGCTTGATCGAAACGGATATGACAGATGAGCTTGATGAGCGTCTATTGAACTCTATGTTAGATGCTGTACCTATCAGCCGTCTTGGTCAGCCAGAAGACATCGCTGCAGCGGTACATTTCTTGGCTAGCGACGAGGCCAGCTATATTACAGGTGCTGTGATTCCTGTCAATGGCGGCATGTATATGTAGTCAATATACGAGCGTTACATAGTTATAATAAAAAACTGTGTGAACGAGTGTAAACTATAATAAAGGGTGCTATAATGACGGATACTTTTGAGTCAAAGCCCTGTATGATAACAGGGCTTTATTAGACATCAGACAAACTGTATAACATGTCATAGAGTACTCAGACAGCATTGCTAGTCTGGCAAACGCATTTTATATACCATGCTATAGCGTTAAATAAGGCGCTATAGCAGTTTATTAAAAATAATAGATGATAACGGAGTGAGCTACATGAGTAATGATATCGAGCTAAGAGTAAAAGCAGCAGTAGCTGAGCAACTAGGTATGAATGTTGAAGACATCAACAACGATGCTTCATTCATGGAAGACCTAGGTGCAGATTCTTTAGACCTAGTTGAATTGGTTATGTCATTTGAAAGTGATTTTGGTATCACTATTCCTGATGAAGATTCTGCAGAATTGACTACTGTTCAAAAAGCAATCGATTACGTACAAGCCCAACTATAATTTGCTACTTATTTAGCAGATTTATAATGCCGCTTATCTGATTAGATAGGCGGTTTTTTTATGGGTGCGTGATTGTTATTTTTCAAATGCAGCAATCGAATTTAACATTGACTACGTCAATTCAACATTATTCAACATACTATTACTATCTACATCGACTCCTTTTATCTATACTCATAACAGTAAGTCGTAGAAAAAGACGCCAGTTAGATTTTCAGTATATTGTCTGACTATGTGTTTTATTAAAAGAATGATAAATAATAATATTTCAAGGAGTAGATATATGGGTATGTTTAGCTTTGCAAAAGATATCGGTGATAAGATTTTTAACCGTGATGACGAAAAGCATGATGCTAAGACAGAAACGAAAGCAGATGCCAATACACCAGTACAAAGCAGTGAGCCGAGTGCACAATCAGTGGCCAATATTTTATTGCGCCGTATTCAGCAGCAAAACCTCAATATCAGTAACCTGAAAATTAAATATAATGGTTCTACAGATACTGCAGAAATTAGTGGTAATGCTAAAACTCAAGCTGATCGTGAAAAAGCCATTATCGCTATCGGTAACGTGCAAAACGTTGCAAAAGTTATTGATAACATTGATATTGAAGAAGATGCACCTGAATCTACAATGTATACGGTAAAGTCTGGTGACAGTTTATCTAAAATCGCTAAAGAAGTGTATGGTTCATCTGGCGATTACATGAAGATATTCGAAGCGAACAAGCCAATGTTATCTGATCCAGATAAAATCTATCCAGGCCAAGTACTACGCATTCCTAAGCCGTAATGCTAGAAGAAGCGTATAGAAAAATAATATTTTAAATATGACATTCTAATCAAAAAAGCCTCTTATTATTAAGAGGCTTTTTTTATGTTGTACACTTCAAATAAACACTTTATCTCAGGAATATTTGATAGTCATAAAATAATTGGTTAATTGGTTAATTGGTTAATTGGTTAATTGGTTAATTGGTTGAGTCTAGCTTATTGTGCTGCTCAATTAGGGCCCATTCGATATGCTCATCTAGCATATCATTATGTAAGGTCAATTTAGATTTTAACTGTTCGACCACTTCTAAGCTGGCATTAGCATTGCCAAGTCCGATAGCAATATTACGTAAAAAATTCACATAGCCGGTGCGTCTTAGCGGGCTACCTTGAGTGTTCTTCATAAAGTCGGCTTCTTGCCACTGCCATAGTTCAAGCAAGCTACTATTATCCAATCCATGCCTTGGTGCGAAGTCATCAACGGTAGTTAGATTGGCATAACGATTCCATGGACAGATTAACTGGCAATCATCACAGCCAAAGACCCGATTGCCAATTGCGCGTCGATATTTGGTATCGATGACACCATCATGTTCGATAGTCAAATAAGAGATACAAGCAGAAGCGTTGAGCTCATGGGGCGTTACAATTGCTTGAGTAGGGCATATGTCAATACAAGCGCTACAACTACCGCAATGCTCCTTGACTGGTTTATCGTCGGGTAGCTCAAGGCTCAAAAATAGCTCACCAAGCACAAAAAATGAGCCTGCTTGCTTATTGATAAGTAGTGTATGTTTACCTGTCCAACCAAGACCTGCTGCATCTGCAATCGGCCGCTCAAAGATAGGCGCCGAATCGCTAAAAGGTCTAAACACAAATTCTTTCTCTGAACCGATATCTAAATGTTGCCATTCAGGAAGCATTGTTTCTATCTTTAAAGCCAATTGCTTTAAACGACTACGCATCGTTTTATGGTAGTCACGCCCTCTTGCATAACGCGCGATGATGCCTCGGTTGGGGTGGTCATTATCAGTGACAGCACGCGGTGTGGGTGCTTGAGTTAGATAGTCCATACGTACGCTGATGATGGTCTTTGCGCCCTCGACTAGCTGATCAGGATGAGCGCGCAGATCATGATTATTATGCATAAACTGCAGTTGACCCTCATAGCCTTTATCAAGCCACTTTTTCAGCTGTTCAATCTGCTGAGTAAACAAAGGATGATGCACAGATAAAAAACCACAATCAGCAAATCCTAATGCCTGTGCTTGTGCTGTAATCCACTGCTTAACATCAGCTGTGGTTGTAAATACAGTTGGGTTCGTAATGGCGATTTTGTTTTTATCAGTAGGCATAGAGAGTAGGTGCTTATTAGATGGTTTTCTCGTTTGTTTTAATCAGATTATTCATATCTGACAATCAGAGATAATGTAAATACGGCTATGATAAGCCAGTGAGCAATGAGTGCAAGTATAAAAGAAAATAAACTCACATTCATATTGATACATAAGTCGAGGTAAGCTTTTGCTAAGCTGATATGAGAAATGAGCAACCAAATTTAAATAAAATAAAAAATGAGTAGAAACACCAAGGATAAGTTATGAGAAATAATACCAATTTATTACCTATAAAAAATACAAAACCTATCGCGCTATATAGTAGTGAGCAGGTTTATGCGATGGAACAGGCTTGGTTTGCAGAGGGATACGACAGTTTTGGTTTGATGAAACAAGCTGCTTGGCAAATGACACAGCAAATAGAACAGGTTTATGAGCGAAAAACCGTCAGTGCCAGCCATTCTACCAATACTAACGTTTATCAGCGTAGTGCTTATCCACGTCGAGCAAGTATCTGGGTAGGGAAAGGTAACAATGGTGGTGATGGCTGGCTTATCGCTTATTATTTACAGCAAGCTGGCTGGCAAGTAGAAGTAATAACAGTTGGCTTTAGTGAAAATGATTTTGATCTCCATGATCAATCAGTAACTTCTAAAACTCCTAACAATGGAGACAGCGATAGTAGCAATATTACTGACTCGATAAAGGCATTACAGATAGCTTTAGCTAGCAGCTGTCACTATCAACGATTTGAAGACATTGTTAGTCACGATGATGCGGATAAAAGAGTTTTGCCAGCTGATATCTATATCGATGCATTATTTGGTATTGGCTTAGATCGTGCACCAGAAGGCGTTTATAAATCAGCTATTAAAGCTTTTAACAACGTTACTCAGAAAAATAACACACTAGCAATAGCAGTTGATATTCCAAGTGGTTTAGTGGCTTCTACTGGTGAGGTATTCGAGCGAGTAGCAATACAAGCTGACGTGACTCTATGTTTGATTGCGCGTAAGTTTGGTCTGCATACTAAAGATGGTACAGATTATAGCGGAGACGTAATCGATATACCGTTGATACCTTATCAAAAGGCATGTCAGCAAACAGTTAGTCATCATATGATAGCTCAGAAAAATGCCAGTCAAGTATTTGAGCCAGTTGCCACGCTGCTGACGGCTGCGCATAGTATGAATCTGCGTCGCCAAAACAGCTATAAAGGTAGCTATGGTCATGTCTTAATCATTGGCGGAAATCGCGTCGATGGCTCTCAAGGTATGGGCGGTGCTGCCATACTGTCTGCGGCCAGTACGATGGCGACAGGTGCCGGTAAAATAACGGTTGCCTGCCATGGGGCTTTTCATGGGTCGTTACTGACCTCATTGCCAGATGCGATGACCATTAATCTACATGACGCAAGTGGCGTAAGAGATTTAATCAAGCAGGCCAGTGTCGTTGCCATTGGGATGGGACTTGGCCGTGACGAAAAAGCCAACGCATTATTTATTGATTATGTACAGGCTGCTATAGAGAATGAAAAATCAATCGTGATCGATGCAGATGGTCTTTATCACTTGGCATCACTACATAGAGAAGATCATGAGCTAATAACAGAGCTACGAAAATACAGTACTAATCATAGGGTTTGCTTGACACCGCATAGTGGGGAAGCAGCTAGATTACTTGAGCAGAAAGTAAGTGATATTGAGTCAAGTAGACTGCAAGCGATAGAACAGTGCGCTGCAACATATGGTGGTGACTGGGTATTAAAAGGGGCAGGATCACTAGTGCTAGAACAAGAACAGGGAAGAGAAAACGTATACGTATGTGATGTAGGGAATGCTGGCATGGCAACCGCTGGCATGGGTGATGTGCTATCTGGGGTGACCGCGGGACTATTGGCACAGCAAGATTTATCAGCAGAGGCACGTAGCTTACATCAAGCAATTCTTATACATGGGTTTGCAGGAGATGTATTGGTAAATCAAGCGAATAGCGACACCAATACATTGCTAGTGGGGCAAAGAGGGCTACAAGCTCAGGATATGCCAGCAGCCATTCGTCACGTCATGCAGCTTATGATAGGTTGATATTTGCTTTAGTTAGCTAGGTAGACGGATTGGAGCAATACTGAGTAATTGCTTGCTGTACACGCTCGCGCTTAAGCTCAATCTCACGGCCATCTAGATACTGACGTTTACCGTTGGCATCCATCTCATAGATACGGCCGCCTACATTTAGGTTGGTCAGATTATTACGTAATGATTGGCAGCGCTGAGCATTAGCCTGAGCTTCTTGTTCTTTAATACGTGCTTCAAGTGCTGCTACTCGTTGTTCTTCTGCCGTTTGAGCATTGCTGCTCTGGTTAGGATCTGTTTTTCCTGCCATTTGTCCTGCATTGTTCTGTCTACCGTCACTACGAAACTCAATCAGTTCGATATTTTTGCCGACTTGCGGCGCATGTTGGCTATATTTTACTTCACCATGTGCCCCAATGGATTTATAAACTTGAATAGCCTGACTAGCATTCATGGACAGCATTAGCATACACGCGGTAATCATCAACAGTTTGGCAGCGGTATATATCTTAGACGCATATGCCATAGTAGCAATCCTCTTATTTAATAAAAATCAAATGTATATGGGTGTAAATATAACACTTGAACGTTTTATTGGTAGTAATAATGTATCGACTATCGATTCTAGCAAATAATACTTATCAATGTATATTATTTAATAACTAATAGTTTGGGATAGGCTTTAGAAGTTTTTCTTGACAATAACTCGTAAACCATCGAATATAATAGCAGTTGATTGGTCAGTGAGCGGCTTTTACGATGTTGCCGTGGCACTTGAGAAAGAAAACGACGAGTTACTTATCGGTAGCTTATGCAGTTTTATTTCCTTTGTGATAATGATATAGCAAGCATAGTGGCATAACGACCACTATTGATAGCGATACATTGTCTCCGGACTTATCTGTCTACAATGACTAAGATAAACTTATTATTTGAAATGTGCTAAAGGTGTTTTTAGCAGTTGTATCAAACGCGATATAGTACGCGGTTAAGAGATTTCCCCGAAGCCTATTGTAAGTTCTAAAGATCTTATAATTTGGCATTGGTTATGAAGTTTTTTCTTGTGTATATCGATGCATCTGTACAAATAAAGTCACACGAATAAAGTCACAATAGGTACTTGCTAGTATCG
Organism: Psychrobacter sp. 4Dc; assembly: GCF_002836715.1. Classification (GTDB taxonomy): domain Bacteria; phylum Pseudomonadota; class Gammaproteobacteria; order Pseudomonadales; family Moraxellaceae; genus Psychrobacter. Next base: position 32,210 of record NZ_PJAT01000113.1, on the reverse strand, counting down.
AACCTCAATAATAAGCGTCTTCTTTTATAGATGCACTCGCATATTGTCACTGTATATCGATAAACATCCATCACAAAGCTGACCTAAAATACACTGCTGCGTTTGATTAGTATTGTCCTATGAGACAGTTTTGATTAAACCTATTAGGCAGATATTCTTGATATGGACAAGAATTAGCGATCATTCAGTAAGTAAAAATAATGACGGTAAGTAATTATTTTTACTCATAGAATCCCGCAAATTCTCGCCGCAAAAAAAGGTGATGACAGTGACGCAAACCACGCAAAGTCCGAACATGACGGGACATACCCAAACGGGTAATGCCGCCAAAAATTTTGAACAAAAGCAACAACGTCTTGCAGAAGGTAGTGCACAGCCTGTGATGCTATCGGGCGCTGAAATGCTAGTGCAAGCACTGACTGACGAAGGTGTCGAATACATCTTTGGCTATCCAGGTGGCGCGGTCTTACACATTTATGATGCGCTGTTTCAGCAAGAAAATATTGAGCACATCTTAGTACGTCACGAGCAAGCAGCGGGCCACATGGCCGATGCTTATTCGCGAGTGACTGGTAATACTGGTGTCGTGTTGGCCACATCAGGCCCTGGTGCGACCAATACCGTGACAGCTATTGCTACTGCCTTTATGGATTCTGTACCAATGGTTGTAATCGCAGGTCAGGTACCAAGCAGCCTAATCGGTGAAGATGCTTTCCAAGAAACAGATATGGTAGGTGTATCACGTCCTATCGTTAAGCATAGCTTTCAAGTACGCCATGCTAGCGAAATTCCAATGATTGTAAAAAAGGCATTTTATATTGCCCAGACTGGTCGCCCAGGCCCTGTCGTCATTGATGTGCCAAAAGACATGACTGCGCCTAGCGAAAAGTTCGCTTACGAATATCCAGAAGAAGTATTTATACGTTCGTATCAGCCTTCACTCAAAGGTCATAGTGGTCAAATCAAAAAAGCCATTGAAACGCTATTAGCAGCGCAGCGTCCTGTTGTATATGCAGGTGGCGGTGTGATTTGGAGCAATGCGCACGAAGAATTAACCGATCTTGCACATCGTCTGAATTTACCAGTGACCAATACCTTGATGGGTCTTGGTACGTTCCCTGGCTCAGATCGTCAGTTCTTAGGTATGCTTGGCATGCACGGTACTTACGAAGCCAATATGAGCATGCATCACGCTGATGTGATTTTAGCTGTCGGCGCGCGTTTTGATGATCGTGTGACCAATAACGTTAAAAAATTCTGCCCTAACGCAACCATCATTCATATCGATATCGATCCTGCGTCAATTTCAAAAACGATTCTTGCGCACATTCCTATCGTAGGTGATGTGAAGTCGGTCTTAACGGACATGCTAGAGATTGTTGGTCAAGACAAGCAGTTAGAGCAGCACGCATTGCTCGATTGGTGGTCACAAATTAATGAGTGGCGTAAGCGTCATGGCTTACGTTATGACACCAGCACAGATAATGGTATTAAGCCACAAAGTGTCGTACAAGCTCTAGATAAAGTGACTAACAGTAACGCTATTATCACAAGTGACGTCGGTCAGCATCAGATGTTTGCGGCACTTTACTATACTTACAATGAGCCACGTCAATGGCTGAATTCAGGTGGTCTTGGTACCATGGGTGTTGGTCTGCCGTATGCAATGGCTGCCAAACTTGCCAACCCTGAGCGTGATGTGGTTTGTATTACTGGCGAAGGCTCTATTCAGATGAATATCCAAGAGCTATCGACCTGCTTGCAATATAACTTACCAGTTAAAATTCTGAACATTAACAATGCGCAGCTAGGTATGGTGAAGCAGTGGCAAGATATGCTGTATGAAGGTCGTCATGCCCAGTCTTATATGAATTCCTTACCAGATTTTGTCAAATTGGCTGAAAGCTATGGTCATGTCGGTATCAAAATTACTGATCCTGCGACTATGGAAGCACAATTGGCTGAAGCAATGGCTATGAAAGACAAACTGGTATTTATCGATGTTTACGTCGATCGTAATGAGCATGTATATCCAATGCAAATCGCTGGACAAGCCATGCGTGATATGTGGTTAACAAAAGGGGAGCGTACCTAATGCAACAACAACATCTGATTTCGGTATTGATGGAAAACGAAGCGGGTTCGTTGTCGCGGTTAGTCGGCTTGTTCTCACAACGTGGCTACAATATCGAAACTTTGAACGTCGCACCTACTGATGACCCAAGTATCTCACGTCTAACGGTTACGACCATTACGTCACCAGAAAGAATTGAGCAAATCACCAAACAATTGCATAAATTGATTGAAGTGGTTAAAGTGCTTAATCTGACGGAGAACGTACACGTTGAGCGTGAATTGATGCTTATTAAAGTCCGTGCAACAGGCGGTGTTCGTGAAGAGATTAAACGTAGCGCAGATATTTTCCGCGCACAAATCGTCGATGTAAATTCGAACTTATATACGATTCAAATCGTGGGCGACAAAGCCAAACTTGATGGTTTTATCGATGTGATTGGCCGTGAGCGTATTATGGAAGTGGTTCGCTCAGGTGTGATTGGTATTGCCCGCGGTGAAAAGACTCTAAGCATTTAATTATTTATCAAAACCAGTTTAAACCAATATTTATCTAATCAACAAAGCGCTTATCTTAGTTATTATATTGACTACAGCATAAGCGTTTACTATCCATGGCAAGCCATGATTGAGAACAAGGACTCTATTTATGAACGTTTATTATGACAAAGATTGTGACCTATCTATTATCCAAGGTAAAAAAGTTGCCATTATCGGTTATGGTTCACAAGGCCATGCACACGCGCTTAACCTACAAGATTCAGACGTCGATGTAACTGTTGGTCTACGTGCAAACTCAAGCTCATGGAAAAAAGCTGAAAATGCTGGTCTAAAAGTTGCTGAAGTAGAAGAAGCAGTAAAAGCTGCTGACGTTATCATGATTTTGACGCCTGATGAGTTCCAAAAAGAGCTTTATAATGATGTAATCGAGCCAAACATCAAAGAAGGCGCTACACTAGCTTTCGCTCATGGTTTCGCGATTCATTACAACCAAGTGGTACCACGTGGCGATCTTGATGTCATCATGGTTGCACCAAAAGCACCAGGTCATACTGTACGTTCAGAGTTCGCTAAAGGCGGTGGTATCCCTGATCTTATCGCTATCTACCAAGACGCGTCTGGTCAAGCCAAACAGTTAGCATTATCATATGCTGCTGGCGTTGGTGGTGGTCGTTCAGGCATCATCGAAACAACGTTTAAAGATGAGACTGAAACGGATCTATTCGGTGAGCAAGCCGTACTTTGTGGTGGTGCAGTAGAGCTAGTTAAAATGGGCTTTGAGACACTAACAGAAGCGGGCTATGCACCAGAAATGGCTTATTTCGAATGTCTGCATGAGCTAAAGCTTATCGTTGACTTGATGTATGAAGGCGGCATCGCTGACATGAACTACTCAATCAGTAACAACGCTGAATACGGCGAATATGTTACTGGCCCTGAAGTTATCAACGAGCAGTCACGTGAAGCCATGCGTAATGCACTAAAACGCATCCAGTCTGGTGAATACGCGAAGATGTTCATCTCTGAAGGCGCAACCAACTATCCATCAATGACTGCGCGTCGTCGTAACAACGCTGATCATCAAATCGAAATCACTGGTGCTAAGCTACGTGGCATGATGCCATGGATCGGTGGTAACAAAATCATCGATAAAGACAAAAACTAAGTTTTATACAGATAAAAGTCTTATTCAGATAAAAATCTGATTTAGATGAAGTACCCCATGTTATCACTTGATAGCATGGGTTTTTTTATGCAAAGTATTTGATAGATGCTTTTCGCTTTGATTTGAATCGGGGTTATCGGTTGAAAACCAGTAATGGCTACCCAATATAAGCAGGCACCTTAACATTGGCCAAAGTGCCTTTACGATCAACATTCATCATTGTTCTTACCCGTTTCTAAGTATTCGAAGCGGGTGAATGCTTCATTCTCACTTTCTATAGATAATAGGTTGTATGCTGTGCAAATATCTTATTCAGACTGGCTAACGCCGCAATTCGTATATATTACTCTTAGCGCTGTGGTAGCAGTTTTAATTTGGATAGAAGGGGAGATGCTCAAACAGACCGACGGTAAACTGCCTCAATCTAAATTCTTCAAAGTCAGTTCATTGTTAGATACTCTATGGTTCTTCATATCAGTGGTGATTTTATACGTTATTGATTTGACCCCATTAGCTATCGCAGTGCCTGCAGCATATGGCATATACACGACCTTTGGTTGGATATATGGTACCAAGCTACTGAAGCGCAAAGGCATCCCTGACTCTCCTAAAGATTTGGTCATTCCAGCCAAGTATATTGCCTATAGTCAGTCATTTTCATTGGTATTTTTTGCGTTATGTTTGCTCGTATTGAGTTCAGCATGGCTACCAACATCGTCATTGCAATGATTGATATTCCAACCTATCATCATCTATGTCGACTTATTTAATTAGTGGTTTACTGATGAAGTTGTAGTACATCTATAAATAAAAACTATTTCATATCAATAAGATATGGGTAAGATCACTATCGATGTTAACTTGCAACAATGGTTAGTATTTATTTACAAAAATCAGCAATTTAGACTGTTCCTACCATGGAAAACTGTTATAATCAGACTGTACTCAAGATATTTGAGGCAAAAAATCCAAATTTTCTTTAAGATTATTTAGCATTTTTGGCCGCCGCATTTAGCAGAAAATATTAGGGTATATATCAATTAATCGGTGATGACACAAGTCTCGCCAACAGTTAAAGAGTCAGGAAAATTTATGTCAGATAAAGTTGAAGGCACTGTAAAGTGGTTTAATGAAGCTAAAGGTTTTGGTTTTATCGCTCAAGACAACGGCGGACAAGACGTATTCGCTCACTACAGCGCTATCCAAGGTAACGGTTTCAAAACTCTAGCCGAAGGCCAAAAAGTGTCTTTCATCTTAGGTGATGGCAAAAAAGGCCCACAAGCTGAGCAAATCGAAGCTATCTAATCTCATTTATTATTAGGCTAACTGCTTGCCAGTAAACTTAATGACAATAAGATTATCAATACGCATTGATTACTTTGTTTGTTAAAACAATAAAAATACTGTATCGACTTTAAAAAGAAGCAACCTCTTATCAGGTTGCTTTTTTTATGGGGCTTTTTTGGTATGACAAAGTGCTGCTAAGGTAAAGTGCTATTGATTTTGACGGTTAACATCATCAGGTAATAACGAACAATAATTTAATAAAGATGAGATAGATAAGGTTATATTATGAAGTGGGAGAATTGGCTTTCAATTGACTGGCAACAGGTGCTCGGGATTTCTTTATCCGCTATAGGCTTTTATGTAGGGCTGATGTTGTTTACTCGATTGATGGGTTTACGCAGTTTTTCCAAGTTATCAAGCCATGATTTTGCGATGACGGTTGGTATTGGTAGTATATTGGCGTCGACGGTATTGTCAGATAAACCCTCTCTATTTCAAGGATTGTTTGCTGTTGCAGTATTATTCTTGATTCAGGGCGTTATTTCAGTTATCAGGCGCAAAATAAAACTGCTCAAAGCTTTGATAGATAATCAAGCTATTATCCTAATGGCTCATGGTGAATATTTAGAAGATAACTTAAAAGAGGCCAATCTTAGCACTAGTGATGTTCAGGAAGTGCTGCGTAAAAATGGTATCAAAGCGAAAACAGAAGTGTTTGCAGTGATTATGGAGACGACAGGTGATATGAGTGTTATCAAGAACAATGATGTCGAACCTGACTGGTCTTTATTTGACGATATACGAGATAGCGAATTATTAATCGGTTCTAGTAAGAATGGTAAGTCGCAGGTCTAGCTTGCCTAACTATTCTTAACTGTTAACTTGAAAGAGATAAATAATAACAAAATATTAAGTAAAGCTAAGGCTTAGAATGCTATAAAGGGTATGAGTATTTTGAGCTGCTGAACAATGAAAATCATGAAATGATGCGCTTATAGACTATTTATTATAGAGTGTTGACAAATTTATGACGCATTATTCACGGCGTTGTCTTGACCTTATGTGCCTGCTGACGCAAGATACATAGGTCTGATAATAACGGTTGGCTTAGCTTTAGCAGATTTCATTAGTAAGAGATACAATGCTAATATGCTCTTAGATATTGGCTCATCTTTCTTAGTTAACTATATTCTGTTGATGTAGTAATAACCTTGAGCAGTATTTTGAACGACAATTTGAACCACAACGAACCTTTGGTTCTTAACTGACAATTTTTAATTCATAACATTAATAAACGAGGAACGTATGAAAGCATTAGTAGCGGTCAAGCGTGTCATTGATTATAACGTAAAAGTTCGTGTAAAAGCCGACAACTCTGGCGTTGACTTATCAAACACTAAAATGTCAATCAACCCTTTTGATGAAATCGCAGTAGAAGAAGCGGTTCGCCTAAAAGAAGCTGGCGTCATTGATGAGATCATTGTTGCTTCAATCGGTCCAAAAGAATCACAAGAGCAGATTCGTGCAGCTTTAGCACTAGGTGCTGACCGTGGTGTATTGGTAGTAAGTGACGAAAAGCCATATCCATTACAAGTTGCTAAGATCTTAAAGAGCATCGCTGAAGCTGAAAGCACTGATATCATCTTATTAGGTAAGCAAGCGATTGATGATGACAACAACCAAACGGGCCAGATGCTAGCGGCATTGATGGGTATCGGTCAGGGTACGTTTGCATCAGAAGTGAAGGTTGAAGGCGACAAAGTAAACGTAACACGTGAAATCGATGGTGGCCTACAAACTGTTGCTCTTGATTTGCCAGCAGTCATCACGACTGATCTACGTTTGAATGAGCCACGTTATGCTAAATTGCCTAACATCATGAAAGCGAAGAAAAAGCCACTTGATGAGAAAACGCCAGCAGATTTCGGTGTTGATATGACATCTAAGCAAGAGATTATTAAAGTCGTGCCACCTGCTGACCGTAAAGCTGGTATTACAGTAGGGTCAGTTGATGAGTTGGTCGATAAGCTAAGAAACGAAGCAAAAGTCATTTAATGTTTTAATGATTGGATACTTCGCTACGGCATATCCTGTACAAGGCTGTGAATTTGACTGCTTTATTTCATACTAAACGATAGTTGGTCAAATAGCTTTGTACACAAACAACCGCATGAATAGATAATACGAATATATAAAGGACTAAAACCATGGCAATTTTGGTATATGCAGAACATGACAATGCCAGTCTAAAAAAGGCAACTTTAAACACGATCGCTGCTGCTAAACAAATGGGTGATGATATCCATGTATTGGTTGCTGGTAGTGGTAGTCAAGCTGTTGCTGATGAAGCGGCAAAAGCAGAAGGTGTGACTAAAGTACTATTGGCTGACAATGCTGCTTATGAGCATCAATTGGCAGGCAACGTGGCGCTATTGGTTGCTGATATCGCTGGTGAGTACAGCCATATCCTAGCGGCTGCGACCACGACTGGCAAAAACTTTATGCCACGCGTTGCTGCGTTACTTGACGTCAGCATGCTGTCTGAAATCTCAGGTGTGGTAGATGCGCAAACGTTTGAGCGTCCTATCTATGCAGGTAATGCGACAGCGACAGTAAAAACAACAGAAGACAAAGTAGTACTAACAGTACGTACCACTGCGTTTGATCCAGTGGCTAGCGAAGGCGGTTCAGCTACTGTTGAAACTATCGACAATGTACAAGAAACTGGCAAAGCTAGTTTCGTTAACGAAGAGATGGCTAAGTCTGATCGTCCAGAATTGACCTCAGCTGGTATCGTTGTTTCTGGTGGTCGTGCCTTGGCAAATGGTGAAAACTTCACCAAGTACATTGAGCCATTGGCTGACAAGCTAGGCGCTGCTGTTGGTGCATCACGTGCTGCTGTTGACGCAGGATATGTACCAAACGATATGCAGGTCGGTCAAACGGGTAAAATCGTTGCACCGCAGCTATATATCGCAGCTGGCATCTCAGGCGCGATTCAGCATTTGGCTGGTATGAAAGATTCTAAAGTCATCGTTGCTATCAACAATGACCCAGAAGCACCTATCGCTAGCGTTGCTGACTACTTCTTAGAAGCTGATTTGTTCGAAGCATTGCCTGAGCTTACTAGCAAGGTTTAATATATAGTCACAGAACTACTAAACGGCTACGGCGTTACCCTCCTTAGATGTACTACTTGTACAATCTGCAGTCGGCTGCCTTGTATCCGTTTTAGACTTCTTTGACTATATCAGTAGTAGACAGATAATAAAAAACCCACTATTAAATGATAGTGGGTTTTTTTATGCTTGATAAATTAGGCTTTAATAACAGTTATAAATGCATGCTAAGAGTATTGTCTTTGGCGTAAGGTCTCATACAGACATAAAGACCCTGCAATCGCTACATTTAAGCTCTCTTGACCATTTGGCTGCGGTAAAGCGATAGGCGTGGCACATTGCATCAAATCGTCGCTAACGCCTTGGCCTTCGTGACCCATAATCCATGCCACAGGCGCAGATAAATCGTGCTCGTAAATGATAGTATCTGTATGTGAGCTAGTCGCCAAAAGCGGCACTTGTACGTGATCTAAAATATTTTGCGTACTCAAGCCCTCATAGATAGTCAGGGCAAACTGTGCACCCATACCTGCTCGTAGCGTTTTGGGAGACCACGCTTGAGCAGTCGCACTGGTACATAAGATATTGCGGATACCAACGGCTGCAGCTGTGCGTAGTAGCGTACCAACATTCCCACTATCCTGCACGTCGTTCAAGATTAAGGAGTCTTCATCGATCATCGATAGACTAGGCGTTGGTACTTTGATTATCGCCATGATATCGATGCCAGTACCCAAGCTACGAATACTTTCATAAAGTGCGTCTGACAAAGTAAAAATAGGCGTATAAGTGGGCAGGCGAGTCAATACCTGCTGAACTTCAGGGTGACTACGCGCTGATTCAGATAGTAGTATCTGAGCAAAAGGATAGTCACTACGTAGCGCAGCATCTATCAAATGGACGCCTTCTATGACTGTCTGACCGTTCTTCTTACGCTGGCGTGCTTGGGACAACAGTGCTTTTACAAGCTTCACTGTTGTGTTCTTATCTGAGGTAATCAGCTCGGTGGGATTTAATACCATAGTGGATCGCTTAGAGAAGGGTAAAGGAGTCGTTTAGATAACTAGCACAATGTTTATCATTGATTTAGCATTCTGCTGGCTGTTCTTAACAGGTGCGGCAATCAATTATTTTTCAGAATAATTGACGTGTAAATCTTTCACGTAATTGACTTCGTTTTTGCTACCGAGTACCACAGGAACACGCTGATGAATATCAGTCGGTTCGATATCTAAGATACGATTGACGGCGTCTGTTGCGCCGCCACCCGCGCGCTCAATCAATAAGCTCATTGGGTTGGCTTCATACATCAGGCGTAGTTTACCCGCTTTATGAGCATATTTGGTATCAAACGGATAAGTGAACAGACCACCTCGGCATAAAATACGATGGACGTCACCGACCATGGCGGCTACCCAACGCGTATTAAAATCGCGTCCACGTACGCCTGTCTCGCCAGCGATGAGCTCGTCGATGTACTGTTGCATCGGGGCGCGCCAGTAGCGATAGTTTGAGCTATTGATAGCATACTCGCTCGTATCGGCATCGATTTGAACATTGTCTTCTATCAGCACATAGTCAGAAGTCTCTGGATCTAGGCTAAACATCACAACTTTATCAGCGACGGTTAACGCTAGGACAGTAGAGGTACCATATAGCAGATAACCGGCTGCTAGCTGTTTGTTACCTGCCTGTAGATAGTCGCTGTTTTCACTGGTTTGACCTTGACGTTCATACGGTAAGATAGAAAAAATCGTACCTACAGCCATATTGATATCGATATTTGATGAGCCATCTAATGGGTCAAACAGAACTAATAGACTACCATCGTCATTAGCAGGGGTCGCGTCATCGAGCTCTTCTGAAGCAACGCCTGCACAGTGCGTGTTTTTTGCCAATGCATCTAGCAATAAGTCATTGGCCAGTACGTCGAGCTTTTTCTGATCTTCGCCTTGGACGTTTTGGTTACCTGCTTCGCCCAAGATGTCTGCCAGAGCGCCTTTTCTGAGCAGTTGTGAAATCGTCTTACCGACATCAGTGACAGTGGTAATCACGTCGTTAAGTGCAGGGCTAGTAGCATGTTGGTTTAGATAGTCTGCTAAGGTCGTCATAAGGCTTCCTAATAAATAGTATGGAAAGTAAAAGAACGGATAGGTGTCAAAGTAAAGAAGTAGGTGGCATTTAGCACACCTGAAATAGGTAAATTCTTAAATAGCTAATACGGCATCTTTGTCCCGACCATAAAATCGGCTACACTATATCTATTGTTATTCATTTATAGTTTTGTCAGAATTATTCTCTATGAGAATACAGCATGTCTACTCACGCTTTCTGATTGTCTGCTGAGGCTATTTTTTGGTCGAATTTGATTACGGTAAATTGTAGCAAATAAGCGTCAAAATGTCCTTTGTATCTATGCCTATCAGTGATAAATGATCGAACAAAGATGAATAAGTGATTACTATAGACTCATATAAACCCACAATAAAGACTCGCCATTATGTCAAATTCTATCGATAGTAGCGCTACACAACCAGTCTCACCGACTGATTATGCAAAATTTGATCCCAATACGATTCATCAAAGGCTCAATACTTCACTAAGTCGTCCGCAGCTCAACACTGATGGCAGTATCCGGCATTTCTTAGGTGTTGAAGGTCTTAACAAAGCACAGCTCAAAGCTATTATCGCAAAAGCAGAGACTTTCTTTGATGAAAACGGACAGTTAATTAATCGTCCTGAGTTAGACGGCTATACGGTCATGAATTTGTTCTTTGAACCATCGACTCGTACACGGACGACATTCGAGGTGGCAGAAAAACGTTTGGGTGCCAATGTACTCAATATCGATATCGAACGTTCTAGTACCAAAAAAGGCGAGAGTCTGCGCGATACGTTGTGGAATCTACAGGCAATGACCGCGGATATCTTTGTAGTACGCCATTCAGCATCAGGTGCCGCGCATTTTATGGCGACAGAAGTGACGCCTGATATCGCTATTATCAATGGCGGTGATGGCTGGCATGCGCATCCCACTCAAGGAATGCTCGACATGTTGACCATTCACCGTGAAGCGCCGCGCCCGTTTGAAGAGCTGTCTATCGCAATCGTTGGTGATATTAAGCACTCACGCGTGGCACGCTCTGATATCAGTGCATTGCAAACACTAGGTGTGACAGACATCCGTGTTTGTGCGCCGCGCACTTTACTGCCCAAAGGTATCGAGCGTTTTGGCGTGCAAGTATATGAAAACATGGACGAGTGTGTCACCGACTGTGATGTGATCATGGGATTAAGAATACAAAATGAGCGTATCGGCTCGCCGCTTTTGGCATCATCCAATGAGTATTACAAGCATTATGGTATTACGCCAGAGCGAGTCGCTCTTGCCAAACCTGATGCATTAGTCATGCATCCAGGTCCAATGAATCGCGGTGTTGAGATTGCCTCTAGTGTGGCTGATGGCGCACAATCCGTTATCTTAAAGCAGGTAAATAACGGCATTGCTATTCGCATGGCGGTCTTGTCACTTGCGATGGAAGGTCAACGTGCTCATCAAGCGGCTGGCAAGTAATAGCCTGCCGCGCGACTTATTCTCATTTATTTCATTTTATTGATACGGTAATAACGTTATGTCTACCATGCTTAATACGGATGCACCCATTCTTGACCATTTACCAAAAGCATTTAAAGATGCATTGCCGCAAACTGCAACAGAAAAACTATCTACACTCGATTCTGACCGTGAGATGTGGTTATTACCACCACTAGTAGATCTATGCGCGCGTTTGCGTGAGCCAGGCCAGCAGCAACACGGTACGCTAAAATCAGAAGGCAGCGCTGCTCGTGGTAATGGATTTTTGCATGTGGTGACGCCACCTGATACCAATCCTATTTTAGAAAACGGCTCACTCTTAAAAGGCTTACGTGAGCGCGCCCTGAGTGATGGCGGGATTTACTTGCATATTTTGGGTGCATTGACCACAGGGTTAGAGGGCGAACGACCATCTAATATCGCAGGGCTTAAAAAGGGCGGCTGTATTGCGGTATCTAATGCGCGTAGACCTTTTCGTAATGACTTAGTATTGCTACGTACACTAGAATACGCGGCGACTTTTGGTATGAAAGTATTCTTTTATCCTGACGAGCCAAGTCTGTCTGGAGATGGCGTGGCACATGAGGGCTATATTGCTTCTTATCATGGTCTACAAGGGATTCCTTGGATTGCAGAAACGGTTGCACTGTCTACGCAGCTACTGATGGTTGAAGAGACTGGAATCGCTGCTCATTTTAGCCAGTTGTCATGTAAGTCTTCCATCGAGCTCATGCGCTGGGCAAAAGACAAAGGTCTGCCTGTTACGTGCGATGTTGCGATGCATCAGCTTTATCTAACTGATGACAATCTTGAAGGCTTTAATGCTCAGGCGTACGTGTTGCCACCGCTACGTAGTAATACGGATCAGCAGGCAATCCGCCGTGGATTAAAGGATGGCACTATCGATGCTATCTGTAGTCATCACGAGCCACTGAATAGTACCGCCAAAAAAGCACCATTTGCTGAAAGTACGCCAGGTATCTCAAACTTTGATACGTTTATGGCGCTAGCTTGTCAGCTGGTAAATGACGAGGTATTAACACTCTCGCAACTGGTAGACAAAATCTGCCTAAATCCTGCAAAAATCGCAGGTATTAGTGAGCAGTATGAAGCTATCGGCGGTGCAGTATTGGTCGATCCTAACCTTGAGTGGCAAGTAACCGCGCAATCGATGCTATCGAGTGGTAAGAACACGCCGTTTTTCAATCAGCAGTTGCAAGGACGTGTTGTGGAGACATTCTTTGGCTAATTTGCCCCGACAGGATGACCGTCTGCCGCCATCCTCGAAGGATAAAGGGGGTACCATGAATGGTCAGCAAGAAAAATCGCTCAGTACGGCGAGCGAGTCTATCAAAGCGGTGGCCATTTATGAGGTAGTGAAAGGTGTTGGTGCGTTACTAGGAGCAGGGGCATTATGGTGGTGGCATACCAATCTTGAGCATTGGCTGACGACTGCAACGGTTACTTGGCAGCGCAGCTTCGGCCATATGCTTGCCCCGCAAATCGATAGTGCCGTACGTATTGCTCAGCAAGCAAGTAAAAACTGGCCGATGTTTTTATTATTGATATTTGCATATGCCAGTTTGCGCTTTCTCGAAGCTTACGGCTTATGGCATGACAAAACATGGGCGTATTGGTTTGGGGTACTAGGCTACGGGGTATTTATTCCTATAGAAATCTACTATCTGATCGTTAGCCCGTTTGACTGGTTTAAGCTTGGGATACTGGTTTCTAATCTGCTTATTATTATTGTGGTTTATCGTAATATGAAACGAAAGGGCTTGATATAGCATTTAAATTTAAGTTAAAAAATCCAGCATAAGATACTTGTCTTACGCTGGATTTTTTGTGCCTGCTATATTTTTGGCTTATACGTCTACTGTTTTTTCATCCGTACGAATGCTTTTAGCGACTTTTCCAACGCTTAAACCTTGTACCAAGATAGAGAAAATCACCACCGCATAAGTGAGTGCCAATAAAATCTCTCGTTCAGCCCCGATTGGTAGCTGTAATACTAACGCAACTGAGATACCTCCGCGTAAACCGCCCCATGTTAGGACTTTCCATGCGCCCGTAGGCAGATCAAGCTGACGATGAAAGGTTTTTGTCGTCATACCAACCACAATAAATCGAGCAATCAGCGCAATCAAAATCGTCAAACCGCTCGCGATAAATAAATTGCCTGAATAAGCAATCATGACCACTTCTAGACCGATGAGCACAAACAAAATGGCGTTTAAAATCTCATCAATCAATTCCCAGAACAAATCAATATAGTGCCGTGTCTTATCACTCATGGCTAGCTCGCGACCTCGATTACCGACCATCAGACCCATCATGACCATGGCGAGTGGCCCTGATAAGTGCCAATGACTGGCCAGCGCGTAGCCACCGATGACACCTGCTAATGTTAATAGCACTTCTTCTTGATAGCTATCAATACTTTTGAGTAAGTAATACAAAATCGCACCAAGTACCAGTCCGAATACAACGCCGCCACCAGCTTCAACCGCTAATGTATGTGCGACATAGTTGGCAGTAGGAATATCACCGCTAGATAAAATCCCTAGTAATAAAACGAAGATGACCACGCCGATACCATCATTGAACAATGACTCGCCAGCGATGACGGTCTCGATACTTTTTGGAGCGCCTGCTGATGAGAGAATGCCCATGACAGCAATAGGATCGGTAGGGGAGATAAGCGCACCAAATAACAGGCACCAAAGAAACGGTAAGCCGAAACCGAATAGCGGCAGCATAAAGTAAATCGCGGTCGCAATGAGCATCGCCGATATGATCGTACCAAGTCCAGCAAGGATGCCGATAGGTAGCTTGTAGCGTCTTAAATCACCAATATTGACGTGTAATGCGCCTGCGAATAGCAACATTGATAGCATACCGTCTAAGAGCACTTCGGTAAAATCAAGTTGCTCCAATAAACTGACTTCGTAATCAATCAGCTGATCAAACCCTAAGAAGCCCAAAAATATCGCACCGATTGACAGTAAGATAGAGATGACCATGACACCGATAGTGGTCGGCAAACCAATAAAACGGTGATTAATATAAGTTAACGAAGCAGTAATCGACAAAAATATGGCGCTGATTTCTAGGATGGTAAGACTGGTTGCAGATGCCATAAAAAGTAGGTCTCATATGAATATAAAAAGTATCTAAAGCGCAGGGCTTATAGGGATGTTATAAGTGTTGTTAGCTCTAGGGGTTGTGATTATAAGTAATGTGTTTATAAAGACTGATATTGCCATCTATTTAAACAGTTCATTGGTTATATCATTAACTAGACTGTGTCTGTAACGCTTGACGAATATCCGCTTCAAACTCACTCACATAATTAAAATGCTTGTGCTGCGCATCGTTATCAAGGATAAATTGCTTGGCTTGTTCGCACATAGCGACCAAGTCATCGACCAGTTCTTGATAATTTAAATTCTCTTCACCAGCGCGCTGAATCAGATGCAATTCATGTAATAGCGTTTGCTGCTGTGCGCTGTTTACCCGTGCATAGTTCAGATTGACCATTGCCTGACATAGTGCTTTTAAGACCATGAGGTCAGCAGCTGCATAACGACGTATCTCACCAAGTGACACATTGATAAAGTCAGAAATCTTTGGGATATGAGTCACTAGTGCCAATATGGCCAGTCGCTTCTGTTTGATAGTATTTTCAGAGCTATCGTTAGTGTCTGACTGTGGTATGTGAAAATGATAAGGGCTTGGTGGCTGACGACGCATCATAATACTCAGACAGCTGGTTAGAGATTGGACGCAATTGACAGCAGTCTTTGGATCATTGATACCAGGGGATAACGCGCGTACAGCAATCTCCGTCATCTGACCTAAGCTATAGGCAATGTCGTTAGAGTGCGCCAATCGTTGCTCAAGTCGTAGACAACCTGCCAGACGTTGCCAAAACAGTCCATCAGGCGCTCTCGGTATCACGGCCAGATGCGGAGTTGCTGTCTTTTGGTGATTATTTGAATGAGATGCAGGCCGCTGATAAAAGTAACCAATGACGTTTTTGTCAGTGACGTAATTACCGAGGTTGACATGCATCTGTACCACGCCACCATAATCTTGTGACAGCGCAATCAATGACTCAAGATAAATCTGCTGTAGATAACCTGAATTTGGTGAATAAATAGGCATAGCAGGCCAGTTTTGGAACTGCTCGATATCATGGTGCTCAGCATCGCGTTGATGTTGAATATCACAATGATCGTTATACCAATAGTAAATGTTTGCAATTGCATCGTTGCTAGCATTTTGAATGACGTGTGATGCTTGAATGGCATGCACCATATGCTGTACAAAATAAACTAACAACAGCGCACAGATAATCGCCATGATAATGGCAAAAGTCACTGCCAATTGCGGTACACCAAAAGCTACGTCAGACTTATGGATAGACTTTAGTACCAGTAAGCTATAGCTAAATGTACCAATAAAAGCGCCAAGGACAAACTGGTTTGGAGTGTCGGTCAAAAAGTTACGTAGCAGTCTTGGGCCAAATTGTGAAGAGGCCATCGACAGGACAGCGATTGTAATCGAAAATGTCGTACCTGCCACGCCCAGTACCGCACCAGCGATAGCTGTCATAATCGCGCGCGCCGCTTCGTCATCACCAGTAAAGGCAAAGGAGATCTCTTTTACCGTTTCACGATCAAAATGCTGATCAATCGCGACTAGCAAAGGAGCAAGCAAAATACCCACGATGACACAAGCGGTTGGAATAAACCAATAAGAGCCGATCAACTCCTGCCACAAGTTTCTTAAACGATCGGGCAGGTCAGCCAATGTCTGTAACGACCAAAGCTGCGAAAACGCCTTCATTCTCTGCACTGAAAATAAGAGTAGTCGCTTAAAAAAGCCATTTTGAGGGTGTTTGTCCAATGTTCGCGCTCCAAAAATGACTGACGAGATCGTATATAGTGAATCTATTTTAAAACAGGTATCGTCCTACAGCGATTCATTGTCCTTGCTTGCTGCGTCTACACCCTATAGCCGGTACAAAATAAAATGGTGATACATTTAAGCGTAACGCTGGAGTAATCTTTTGACTATTTATTACCTTATCATATAAATAATAACGATGAAAAATTTAGTAAAAATAAGCCCCTATCATAGGAGCTTATTTTTACCATTATTATGTATTTTCAATTAGCTGATGAGACTATAAAACCAAGTGCTTATCGCGTTGCTTACTTTTGCTAGTGTAGAGGGTTGCTGATGATTACTATTGGTGCTTGCCAACTGCATTTGCATGGTGTCTGTCGACACTGCTTGTTTTTGCATACTCTCTATTATCAGCGGTAGATTTTTGCCAGCGCTAGATAATATCAAACTCGAGTTTTGCGTGAGCATCGTCCATCTTTGGTTGCCGCCACCTGTACAGCTATAGCGAATGAGTCGAGCGCGATTATTACTCATATAGCCATTTTCTAAGTCAAAGCATTGATTGCCTTGCTTGATGGCGTTGGCGGATATATCCATTTGCCAAACTTGCAAGCTTGCTTGATCATCACAAGGAGCTAGGTTAATGACATTGCCATCTTGCGGCATTAGGCACTGATCTAGTGCCATTTTATTGTGGATACGACCTTTGCTGTCTTGAATCCATTGCTCAGAGTCATCTCCTGTGCAAGCACTTGGTCCGCTGATAAAAGTATTGAGCTTACCATCTTTTAATGTCTCAACCTTAAGACAGTTGTTACCATTCATGAGTGGGCTGACATTTGCTAGAGGCTGATCATCTTGCAGTTCTAATTCGTTGACAAACTTATGAAAGGCAGTGATGACCTCCGGCCCGCCCTCGACTAAATCAGTGCGATACACATCGACCCAACGATTTAAGCGATACATGGTCTGTTGTTGCTGCTCATAACGCTCGAGTACCTGAAAGGCAAGCGGGCTGAGTACTTGACTGAGCGCATCACGATCATCTTTATAAGAGTGATATATCAGCTCACCCTCGGCGTCCAAATTGATAGTCGGGTTGGCCGATTGATCGATAAGTTGCTGCGCTAATAGTGGTAATTCGATTTTTCTTAAGGCGCTAAAGCCATGCTCTTTACCAAAGGTAACGGCTGGCTTAATGGTATCGCTATAGGGACCAATAGTGGTTGATGATAATAATACCTGTGCTTCGTTGGCTTTTTTACAATACAAATCGACTTTGTTAGGGTTTTCAGAAATCGCTAAATTGACGTGAAATTTATTGGCATTGCTATTGCCATTCATGCGATGAGGGGCAAGGGCAATGTTATTGACCATGTTGTTACTGTAAGTAACGGTCAGCCAGCAGCTAGCGACGTCAGCTGAACTACTCGCCGCCGGTAAGTCAAAGACGTTACCCCAGTTACCACGCGCTGCCGGATAGATAATACCCTTTTGGGTGACAGGGTCATAACCGCCTAAAATAGTATAAACAGGCACGCCTTGCAAACGCGGTCTTAAATAGTTGCCATCGGCGCTGTTGTACCAAACATTATTAAATCGTGGTACTTTTGGTTGTGCGATCTGCATTCTTTGACGCTCAGCATCCCATTTTTTATAGCCGGTCGGTGAGTCACTGGCAAACATATAACGATCAAATGCTGGCTGGATTTTGGTTTTTGTACTATAGCCGGTGTAATGAGTATAGCGCGAGATGTCACTGTTATTAGAGCCACCAGACATGGCGTCACGACCATAACCGTATTGACCTAAGAAAGTAGGTGAGTCTTCAGTACCGGCACCGACGTCTTTTCGCCACCATTCAAAGTTACCCCGCATTCTATTTCTAAGGGGCATGTAACCCCAACCACTATCGGCATGGTGCTCTGACCAGAATTTTTTATCACCGACTTTACCTGGATAATGCCCCAATCCATAATGATGGCCAATTTCATGACTAAACTCATTACCGACCGAGTCAATCAAAGTCAGCATACCATTGCCACCGCTCAAGCCGTGGTTAAATGTACCGTTGGCGTATTTGCCACGGGCATGGTGTGCATTGACATTTTGGGTGAGCTGCGGCTGCTCTTGGCTTAACATCGATGCGCTAGTGACGCCCCAGTTGGCAAGGTTAATACCGACGCCAAAGGTTGATTTGCCTGTATTTTCGCGCATATCACCCCTGTATACGCTGCCATCTGAGCTGCTACCTGAAGCCGTATCATAAATAGTACCGTTCGCTACCATCACCCGATCAAGCACGACGTCATCGTATTTAGCGACAGTCATCTTTGCTGCTGGAATGGTTTGGAAATAATCTGCGCCCGCCTTTTCTGGCTGTAGCAGCATATAATGACCATTGTTGTTTACAGTCACTGGGCTCAAAAGACCAAGACGAATATTGGTTAAGACCAGCTCACCTGGCGCCGCAAAGTCTATTTTATTCTCTAGTAATTCACCGCTACGATTTTGTTCATCGACAATGCGAATCTTAAAGCCACTTTGTACTTCATCCCAGTTGAGTTTGGTTGACCAAGCGCGCTTACTATAGGCGACCCGTGGTCTATCATCGCTGTTGTTTTGGTCAGATGGTGGGATTTGGGTCGGGTCGTCTAAATTGACCCTGCGTAATAGCAGACCATCTTGATAAATCTCAGCAACCAGTTGATTGACTGCTCCCATCTCAAGCGTAGGCGTAACCAGTAATAACGCCTCTTTTTCTGCAGTTAGGCGTGGCATGTTTTTTGCTTCGTTGCCCTGAGGATCTACCGTATGATTCTGCCCAAATTGAATCATAGCTTGGAAAGAACCTAGTAAATCAGAACGGATCTCTCGTGTTTTACCGGCACCGTCATAGTCAAAGAAGCCTAATTGATAATAATCAGCACGGTCTTTTTGTGGTTCTGAATATTTGATCGGCGTACTTGGCTCCAGCGGTGTCAGTGGCTCACTTATATCAGGTGGAACCACTACAGGCGGCTTATCAGATGGTGCAGGCTGTGTATTATCATCACTACCTTCACCGCATGCAGATAGCATTATAGAGAGGATGCCGATACTTATGGTTTTTAATGGAAATGCTGTGCTATGTGTCAAAAGAATACCCTAACAAATGTGTTGCTGGGAATATAACAGCTATATTAATAAACTGTACTACATTTGTTTTCTTGTTTCCAATTAGCTTTCTTTTATCTATTTTAGCAAACTAATTTTTATTGCTAGAGCCGTGTTTAGGGTTGTCCGCTTCGGTGATGATTGTGCTTTTGTGTCCCCATCTGCTGGTTTGTGGAGACGGCGCCGTTTTTGGGTCTATAGGAATGATGATTTCATTATCATGTGCATCACATTCAACCTCACTGTCCTTGTCATAAGCGGCTGGATCAAAGTGCGGGGTCGCTGTTGTATCAGTTAACTGTCGAGCTAAGCTTTTAGGAGCGGCTTGCGATGTTTTTCTAAATTCAGGTTTTTTAAATAAAGGGTGTTGGGTGTTTTTATTCGTGCCTTTATCATCAGGGTTTTTGCGCGGTTCGGCGTTGGTAAAGATTACATTCAACGGCAAGTCTAGCTGCTGCTTAGCATACGCTTCTGTGTGCTCAAAACGATCTACCAGTAAGCTGAGCCAAGGTTTTTGGTCTTCTAGCCTCATCTCATCCAGCTCGTCTTTGATAGGAAGTGGGTAGGGCAAGGTACGATAAAAATCCCACAATGTCATCTTGCTCAAGTCTTTTTTGAGTACATAGTCCTCATCTTCGGTCATGGTGATGAGGTTGCTGTCTTGGAGGTAGTTGATATAGGTGTACCATTTGGGTAGCTCTTTGCGGCCCAACACATTGCGCAGCGCTTGTTCGCTGACGGCCTCACCTTTTAAATGATGGGTATATACCAAGTTCAGCATGTCCAGCAAGCTGAGTAACGGGTGACGAGGGTAAACTTCTTCTGTCTCAAAAATGGTCAAGGTATAGCTGATTTCAACGCCTAATAAAATCAAATTCCATGACAGATAAATCCATAGTAGAAAGATAGGCAATGCGGCAAAAGCGCCATAAATCGCTTCGTAGCTGGTAAAGTTAGCCATCACTGTACCAAACAGATGCTTCATTAATTCAAAGACAATGGCCACAAACACGCCAGCGATGGCTGCATTTTTTGCTGGTACACGCGCCTTTGGAATAAACCAGTACATACCGATAAATCCCGCCATCGTAATACCAATCGATGCCATTTGTACCCAAAAGCTCCAGTCGATACCGTAGCCTGCAATTTGACGATTAAGAAAGCTCAGACTCTGTACGGTACTTGAAGCGATAAAAGCGGTGCCCAATACCAGCGGCCCTAGGGTAACTATAGTCCAATAACGCAGCATGCTTTTGATGCCACCAGAGCGATCTTCTACTCGCCAGATTTGGTTAAACGCGCGCTCGATGGTGGTCAAGGTCATGATAGTCGTAAAGAATAAAATCATGGCACCGATAATGGTTAGATTGGATGATTTTTCGGCAAAGCTATTAATGTACTCACTAACTTGCATGCTCGATTGCGGCAATAGATTACTATAAATGACCTCGTATATCTGCGCTCTGACGGATGCCAGTGCCGGTACAGAGGACAATATCATGAGCAAAACGGTTAATACAGGCACGATCGACAGCATAGTCGTGTAGGTTAGCGATGCTGCTTTTTGCTGACAGTTGTCTTCAAAAAAATGTCGAACCAAAAATCGCAAGAACTGAAACCAGCGCTGTTGTAAAAACGGGAGTTTTTGAGATAATTTTTCCATGTCGACCATTAAGCAAAAGTAAGAGTGACAATAGTGTAACAAAAATGAACGGTTATCATCTGCGGTTTAATTGTGTCAAAATGCACTACCTAGCGCATCAGATACAATATAAGTCAGGTTATCAATCATGGTTATTTGCATGACAGTGAATGACTCGGGCATAATGTGCACATATTCTACAATGCCAGTTAGTCGTATATTTCGCCGCATCTTTGCTGGCCAGTATGACTGACGTTTTTATAAGGAAGCTTTGCTAATGAGTCAGACCGACCCTTATGTTTTGGTGCTTTATTATTCTAATTATGGTACGACTAAGACATTAGCATATGCTATCGCTCAAGGTATTGAAGATGCTGGCATGACCGCGCGTATCCGTACGGTACCGACAGTGGCACCTGAAACCACATCAAGTAAGCCTGCGATACCTGATGAAGGCGACTTGTACTGTACGATGGATGATCTAAAAGACTGTAGCGGTCTAGCGCTTGGTAGCCCAACGCACTTTGGTAATATGGCCGCACCTATGAAGTATTTTTGGGATAATACCGTGACCTTATGGCTGGCAGGGAACCTACAAAACAAACCAGCCTCAGTATTTACGGCGACAGGTTCCATGCATGGTGGCCAAGAAACGACACTGTTGACGATGATGTTGCCGCTGATGCATCACGGTATGGTCATCGTAGGTGTGCCCTATGCAGAGCCAGCGTTGAACCGTACTCATCGCGGCGGTACGCCTTATGGTGCCAGCCATGTCAGCGGTGCATCGCATGATCAGCCAATATCTGCTGACGAGCGAGATTTGGGTATTGCGCAGGGTCGCCGTTTAGCGATTACTGCGGCTGCATTAGCACAGGCTAATTGGAACCGATAAGCAACTTTTATAAACTTGCTGTCTAGAATCGTCTAAGTCTCAAAATCTATGATTGAATGTCTATAATCACTTGATTACAAGCAAGTGGTTATAACAAAGAGCTACTTATTTATGTTCAGCAGTATATTATTCATTTAGGAAATCAAAATATCTAATGGCCACAACCCGCTCTAATACAAAGCCTCTTAAAACGGTTAAGCCTATCGCACCTATTGCACAGCGCTTGAAGGTTACGTGGTTAATTTGGCTCGTTTATAGACTGCTCGGATTGCCTATCTTTATTGGTATCTTTAATCCTAGTAGCCCTGATATCGTTGGCGGTATTGCTTGGCAGGCATTATGGCTAGTGCCCGCATTGATTTTGACGCCATGGATATTGCGTGGTCGTTCACCTTATGCATTATTAATTAGCAGTATGTTTACCTTGGTATATTTGGGTGCGAGTGGCGTGGTGCTGTTTACTCGTATATATGGAAGTAGTTGGGCTGAAATCGCTGTGTACTTAACGGACTTCTTACTATTGCTTGCTATCAATGTTTGGCTATTTATTCTGCTTAAACGCCTGCCTTCGATGAACAACGTTGTGAAGAAACCTCGTCAATAATTGAACTTACCTGAAGCCTAATAAGTTATATCTATCAATCTAAAACCATAAAAAAGCGGCGCCCCATCTAGAGCGCCGCTTTTTTGTTTATAACTTTCAAGATAAGTAGATTAGTTAATCTTAGTTAATTCTAAATCCATCTTCTTACCATCATTAATTTGACTAACTTTAACTGGCATATAGTCCAAGCTTGGGGCTAACCAAAAGCTGGTAGAGCGGCTATCGTCATCGTGGACGCGGTCAACACGTACCGTATCAAAGGTACCCGCTGGTACGGTAATCTTAGTGCTGCCTGATTTTTTAAATGGCGTCTTCTCGATTTTGTCTTTTTTTGCCATGTAGTAGTTACCAGAGAATTTACCGTTTAATAAATCCTGACGAATCTGTACCTCAAGACTCAAGTCATCAAAGGCTTGTTGCGACATATTCATAGTCGTCGACTTGCCCTTATAGTTACTGGTGACTTTTTTGCTGCTTGGGTTGAAGTCTAGTTTATGCGTGCGACCCATGCCAAGTAGTTTGTACGTGGTGCTCGCCTGCGTGGGACTGACATTGTTGCCATTAAGCGTAAAGGTGCTGTTTTGCGAGGCGCTAGCCACACCAGCGACGCGAGCCTTAACGTTATATTTCCACGTATTACCAGATTTGCTTAGCGTACGAGTTGCTGTGCCTTTGTATTTGTCCTCAACGGTAAAACTATAATTGGCAGTCGATGGTTGAACAGTTTTTGCGCTGGCAAGGGTAGGTGCGGTCATACTCAAAGCTCCAACGGTAGAGATACTGATGCCTGTCACTAAGGCAGATAAAAATTTAGATGGACTACGTTTTGCGTTATTAGCATTATCAACATTGTCGCTTGATGACTTTTTGTACATTGATGAAAAACTCATAGATACCCCTTCATTAATTTATTGCTGATATAGCAACTTTTATCGTTCGTTCTTATTATGTTTACCAGACCTATAATGGTCATACGCTGTTACATTTTCAAGCGTGGTGTCATACCGCTTCGTGTAGTGCTTGTAGCAAATGTTTCTATAGTTGATTTGGCATTGGTTAAAATACAAATTCAGCTCTTCAATATCTTTAAATATTCCTACTTCTTGTCCTTTACCTAACTAGCAGATCGTCTCTATTAAATGTAATACATCGATATGAAACGTCGGTTGATCTATTTTTGCAAAATAATCTTGTAAATTTTTGGGCTTTACACTTGAACCGAACTCACCTTGCCCCCACTTTTTGTTACAAGCTCAAGGCTTATCTATAAAGCGTTGTTTTTGGCAGTGTTCCCTATAGATACTGGTATTGAGACCATTAATTCAAATAAACCCTTAATTTTATTAACCAACTTTTGGAGTCATATCGATGAACATTCGTCCTTTACATGACCGTATTGTCGTCCGCCGTATAGAAGAAGAAACAAAGACTGCTGGTGGTATCTTGCTTCCTGGTTCAGCACAAGAGAAACCTTCACAAGGTGAAGTGCTTGCAGTTGGTAATGGTCAAGTTCGTGATAACGGTGAAACTCGTGCGTTAGATGTAAAAGCTGGCGACAAAGTTTTGTTCGGTCAATATGCCGGTCAAACCGTAAAGGTTGACGGTGAAGAACTATTGATTATGAAAGAGTCTGATGTATTGGGTGTGCTAGAAGGCTAGTCCTTTTGAGTATTATTTTATACTCAGCACATTTTGATAGCAGTTTCTGATAATCGCTTTTGATAAGCAACTATCAAATCAATCAATTGTATTCTCATACTTATAATAGTGGAGTAATTTAACATGGCAAAAGACGTAAAATTCGGCATTGATGCCCGTAAACAAATGATGGACGGCGTAAACGTTTTAGCAAACGCAGTACGTGTAACACTAGGCCCTAAAGGTCGCAACGTTGTTATCGACAAATCATTTGGCGCACCTACCATCACTAAAGATGGTGTATCGGTTGCCAAAGAAATCGAGCTAGAAAACAAATTTGAAAACATGGGTGCACAGCTGGTACGTGAAGTGGCTAGTCGCACTAACGATGTCGCTGGTGATGGTACAACCACTGCGACTGTATTGGCTCAGTCAATCCTACAAGAAGGCATGAAGTCAGTTGCTGCTGGCATGAACCCAATGGATCTTAAGCGCGGTATCGACAAAGCGGTACGTGAAGCAGTTAAAGAAATCCATAAACTATCAACGCCAGCTGACGATCACAAAGCAATCGCTCAAGTTGGTTCTATCTCTGCAAACTCAGATACCAAAATCGGTGAGCTGATCTCGCAAGCGATGGAAAAAGTTGGTAAGCAAGGCGTTATTACGGTTGAAGAAGGTTCAAGCTTCGAAGATACCCTAGAAGTTGTAGAAGGTATGCAGTTTGACCGTGGTTATATCAGCCCATACTTCGCTAACAAGCAAGACAGCCTAACTGCTGAATTCGAAAACCCATATATTTTGTTGGTTGACAAAAAAATCAGCAACATCCGTGAGATCGTGCCATTACTTGAGCAAGTCATGCAGCAGAGCAAGCCGTTGCTGATCATCGCTGAAGATGTAGAAAACGAAGCACTAGCAACACTAGTTGTAAACAACATGCGTGGCGGCTTGAAAACTTGTGCTGTTAAAGCACCAGGTTTCGGCGATCGTCGTAAAGCAATGCTAGAAGACATCGCAACGCTAACTGGCGGTACTGTAATCTCTGAAGAGATTGGTCTAAGCCTAGAGACTGCTACTCTAGAGCAACTTGGTACTGCTAAAAAAGTGACTGTCGGTAAAGAAAATACCGTTATCGTTGATGGCGCTGGCAACAAAACTGACATCGAAAACCGTGTTGAGTCTATCAACCGTCAAATCGAAGAGTCTACTTCTGACTATGACAAAGAAAAGCTACAAGAGCGTGTTGCTAAACTAGCAGGCGGCGTAGCAGTGATCAAAGTCGGCGCAGCAACTGAAACTGAAATGAAAGAGAAGAAAGACCGCGTTGACGATGCGCTACATGCAACTCGTGCAGCGGTTGAAGAAGGCGTTGTACCTGGTGGCGGTGTTGCGTTAGTTCGTGCGATGAATGCATTGTCTGAACTACGCGGTGATAACGACGACCAGAACGCTGGTATGAACATCCTACGTCGTGCGATGGAAGCACCACTACGTCAAATCGTAACCAACGCTGGCGAAGAAGCTTCAGTTGTGGTTAACGAAGTGAAGAGTGGCAGTGGTAACTACGGTTACAACGCAGCGACTGGCGAATATGGCGATATGCTAGAGATGGGTATCCTTGATCCAGCTAAAGTTGCTCGTTCAGCGCTAGAAAATGCTGCATCTGTGGCAGGCCTAATGCTAACGACTGAAGTTATGATCACTGATTTACCGCAAGGTGATGACGGTATGGCTGCTATGGGCGGCGGTGCTGGAATGGGTGGAATGGGCGGCATGATGTAATTTTACTTCTGCTGCAAAGCGATTTATCTTTGTCAGATATGCTCAATGTACAACAAGTACTATTTTCGCTTATCTTCCTCGGTAAATCGTTTTTCGCTAAAAGTATGATTTTGTCATAAAGTCTATTTGACTATTAAAAGCTCTGTTATCGAAAGATAGCAGGGCTTTTTTTTGTTTGATTTAAAGTAATAATTGGCATTGTGCAGAAAATCAGAATAGGGATAACTAACTAAAATTATCCAATACTTAATAATATTAGTATTACTAATATTAATTTAAATTTTCAATTAATAATTTATTAGGATATAGTTGATATAGCGAATATATTCGCTAATAGTATTTTAACTTAGAAGGAATAAATTAACTCAAAAGGAATTCAAAATGAAGATTTTATCGATTGCAATGGTAGCATCAGCCCTAGTGCTAGCTTCTGCTAGTAGTTCAGCTGATCCTAGTTTAGATAGGTTTAAAATGCAAAAGCCGATGGAGATGTCTAGCGTTGCTCATTCTAAAGTTATGCAGTTATCATTTAACAATAAAGAGCGCTACACAAGCGAAAAAGAAATTTATGAAAAAGTGATGAGAGGTGCCAAAGCAAACGGCTTTGAGCTTAAAGAAGTAGAAGCAATGAAAATCGCACATATCGTTGACGGCGCTTTGGACAATGAGCCACCAGAAGCAGCTTCTATTAATATAAAAGTCACTATCCATTTAAAACGACCAATCAAAATAGAGGTTGAGATTTCCCTATAATACGGTGAATACAAATCTATTGTTAATAAGCTACTTACTATGAATGACTTACTTATCCCTCTAAAATAAAGCCCTAGTAATATCTCCTATATTAGGGCGTTATAGTTAAAGCTCATCAAATACTCTATTAATCCGCTGTATCTCGTCTAAACGTCCACGTCGTACTATCAAGACTTTTTATCATAGCAATATTCTGTCAAATCCAAATGAACTTATTATGGGTCTTGCTACTCACGAGTGATCGAGCGAGATATTGTGCTCCTAGTCAGTATGAAAGAATCTCACACAAAAATAGGTAGAGTCGTCTTATTGATTACCTTTCTCACCGATAAATGAGTGTGTATATCTTTTACGCTAGCAAGCTTGTGCAGCTTACGTGTGAACCGCTCATAACCATCGAGATTGGGGCTTACCACTTCTAATAAATAATCATAAGAACCCGATACCACATGTCCATTAATCACCTCGTCCATATTGGACAGAGCGCGTTCGAAGGCTGCGATAGATTTTTCTTGGTGGCTGTTGAGACTGACCTCCACAAAGAAACTCATCGCAATACCTGCTTTGGCTTTGTTTACGTTCGCTTGATAGTTTTCTATATAACCTTCGTCCTCCAAACGCTTTAGGCGTCGCGCGCAAGGAGACGGCGACAGCCCTATACGTTCGGACAGTTCGGCTGTAGATAAGCGCGCTTCTTTCTGGAGCACTTCCAAGATATGGCGGTCGATTTTGTCCATAATTTACCTTTTGGCTTTTTAAGCCAATAATTTTTATTTAGTTAGCATTATCCACCAAATATTTGCAAAATTGCAATGAATAAATAGAGATAAAAGCGCGTATTTTAATCGATAATTGGTCTTTGTATAGCAGCATAAGACACGACTATGAATACGATATTCCATCCCTCATCGCGCAAAAATCCTTTGTTTGTAATGTCGCCACTAACCAAAGGCTATGTGGCGATGAGCGTCGTATTATTGATTTGGTCAGGATTTGCGTTGACTGTACGAGCGGTTAGTACATCGTCGCTAAGTATTGCGGATGTCATGCTCATTCGTTTTAGTGTACCGCTGGTCTTATTGACTCCTTGGGTACTCTCTAGTTGGCATGAAGTCAAAAATATCAGACTGCCAGACATCATGTTTGTTTTACTTGGCGGCGTGCCTTTTCTTTTATTGGCCACTTTTGGTGCAAGTACGGTACCAGCAGCTTACGTTGGTACTATTTTGACAGGGACGCCAGTCTTCTTTGCCGCAATATTGTCTTTTATTTTTTATCGTCAACGAATATCATTAAGAAAATTTGCCGCATTAATCCTTATTCTCTTTGGCATAGCTACTATGATTGGTGGGCGTGCACAGTCAACACCTAATAGTCTTCTGTATGGTGTAGGGTTACTGTTGATGGCAAGCCTGATTTGGGCGGGTTATACCTTAGGGTTAAAAAGCACCAAACTGAGTCCAATAGCTATTGCTATCGTGCTCTCTTATACCTCGTTTTTTCTGACATTGATGATGGTTCTGTCTGGTATTGTAGAGACGAATATAGGTTCTGTATCTTTTGATGAAGCGCTTCCGTTTATCCTAGTACAAGGACTTGGTGTAGGGGTGGTATCAACCATTGCGTTTTCTTATGCAGTAAAACAATTGGGCTCCATTCGTACCTTATTACTTGGCTCTTTATCCCCAGGATTAACCGCTATACTGGCTACGCTGATACTCAATGAGTCTCTATCAGTCATTATGATATGCGGCATCGTACTCAGTACCATTGGTGTCATCTTGTCCAATCGAGCGACATAAATTAATTAAGGAAGTATCATGATGTTAGATAATATGCCTGTTATCAATGGTGATCCACTGTGGGCATTGTTAGGTAGGTTTCGTGCTGACCAACGCAAACATAAAATAGATCTATTGGTTGGTGTCTATCGAGACAAGCATGGCAATACGCCTGTGATGAAAACCGTGCAAGACGCAGAGATACATCTTGCTCATCAAGCTCATTCGAAGGCTTATGGCATGTTATCGGGTAACGCTAATTTTAACCAGCAAATGGCAAAATTTGTACTGGGTGACAGTCCAAGTCTAAAAGACCAGTGCACGATTCAGACGGTTGGAGCATCAGGTGCATTACGACTCATTGCTGATTTAATCGCCACGCTCTCTCCCGATTCAACCGTTTGGATCAGTGACCCTGGCTATATCAATCATCGTCCGCTAATGGAAGGTGCTGGGTTAGCGGTTAATACGTATCCTTGGCAAAATAAAAATGGCCAGTTAGATATTGATGCGTGTTTAGCTACGCTAGAAAAAGCAAAAGAAGGAGACGTGTTGTTATTACATGCGTGCTGCCATAATCCTACCGGTATAGATCCTTCTTTAGAGCAGTGGCAACAGTTTTCTAATAGGTGTAAACAGAAAAATATTGTCCCGTTTATTGATATGGCATATCAAGGTTTTGGAGGTGATCCTGATGCCGATGCTGCAGGACTGCGTTTAATCATTGAAGACTCTGACTTTGCATTTATCGCCGCTAGCTGTTCAAAAAATATGGGACTATACAATGAGCGTACGGGTATTGCCACGGTAATGACGACGAACCATGACCGCCATGCAGATATACAGACACTTTTAGAAACCATCACACGCGCCAATTACTCCATGCCGCCCAATCACGGTGCCGCAGTGGCTTCTTATTTGCTAGACAGCCCAGACGCTTGGCTAGACGAGCTGGCAAGCTACCGCGATAGGGTAGATACTATTCGCCAAGCATTAAGCGTAGCATTAAAAGATAGGGGTGCACCTGCAGAGTTTTTGGACATTTCGCAACAAAAAGGCATGTTTTCTCTATTACCGCTAACCAAAAATCAAATGCTGATACTGCAAGATGAGTTCGCTATCTACGGCATGCCAAATGGTAGAATCAATATTGCCGGTTTGAAAATGACGGAAATCCCTCAACTGGCGGGCGCCATCATATCGATTATTTCACGTTAGAGAATAATCTTTATAACTCAGTGCAATGGTTTTATCCATCAATCGCCACAGCAAGAAGGACACGACTATTTATACTTTATATTGGGATAAGGGTGGTGCCAATATGGCCACCCATGCTGTCTTTGAGGAGCTAGGCGTTTCTTATGAAATGATAGAAATAGACCTGTCTAAAAACATGCAAAAATCAGCTGAGTATCTAGCCATTAATCCAAATGGCAAAGTACCTACGTTGGTGCATCAGGGACAGGTTATTTATGAGTCTGCGGCAATTTTAATGTATGTGTTAGATCAACACCCAGAGTCTGGGCTAGCACCAGACACAGGCTGCCCTAGGCGCGGTGTTTATTACCAATATTTGTTTTGGATGTCTTCTACACTACAAGAAGCCGCTAATCGCTGGGCACATCCCGAGCAGTACATCAGCGCCGAGCACAATTTGCAGCAAGTGAAAGATAAAGCGAATGATGTGCTAACCCACTGCTGGGGTATTGTTGAAAAGGGATTAGCAAATAATGGTCCATGGTTGTTGGGCGATAAATTAAGTGGGGCTGATTTTCATTTATTTATGATTGCTCACTGGAGTCAGCGATATGCGAGTCGAGCACAAGACTGGACACACCTAAGTGCACACTATCAAGCCATGCTAAACCGCGCCTCGATACAAGAAATGATGGCACAAGAAGGATTGTTGTGATCTGTTCATATGTTCAACTAAAGGATATCTGATGATTGGGCTAGAAGCACTGAATGCAATGCTTCTAGTGACTTCTAGGGATTGTAGTAAATATAGTTTTTATATCAAGCTACTGATCCGCCGCATCTCTTCTAAACGTCTATGTCTTGTCATCAGAGGCTGCTTTATAATAATATCCCGCCAAATTAAACTGCTTTAGCTGTTCAGCCTTTCACTTTATATTGACCATTTTCTCACCTTTCTCGATGAATCGTGTTTCGCTAAAAGTATGATTTTTTCATAAAACCTATTTGACTACTAAAAGCTCTTTATCGAAAGATAGCAGGGCTTTTTTTGCGTCTAATTTTAATGGTGAGTTTCTTTTAACATGTATTACTATATATGTTATTATTTGAATATACAATGGAATGACACTTTACTTAAAAGGAGTTTGGACACGTGTTGCGGATCAGAATGCGCAAAATATCGTGTACCATTTAATGTGATAACGATAAAGAAGATTAGGCTTGGAATCCTTGTAGAAGATAAGACCTTGGCGTGGTACAACTTTGAACCACTTAAGTCATTGGTGGATGAAGGAGTTGTCGAGGTTTGTATCGCTATTCAACGAAATATAAAACAGAAACGCAGTGTACTAAAGTCTATTCCCCTAATTAATCAAAAAATATTCTCTTTTCTTTCTCGAACTAAGAGTAATGCTAAGCATTATTCTATCCACGACTTATCAAAACATGGCTCAATGCCTACTATCATGTCTATACCGAAGCAGGGTGAGTACACTGAAGAAATTGAAGATTCAGTGATTGAGAAAATCGAAGCTGCGGATTTAGATTACCTGCTTAATATTGGTTTCAGAGCGCTGACAGGAAAAATCTTAAGTATTACAAGAAACGGTGTGCTTTTTTTTCATTATGGCAACAATGCAATACAACATGATAAGCCTACGTTATATTGGCAGTTTGCTGAACAATGGGAAAGTAGTGTCGTTACTTTGCAATTATTAAATGAACATCTTAATGTAGATAAAGTAGTAGGGGAAGGTTATGGCACGCTATTTTATTGGGATTATAACTTAACTAAGCGTAAGTCAAATGGGATGGCAGTATTGAACCGCCCCGACTTTATCGGAGGCTGATTTACTTGAGTCAGGCAGTAATGCCTGGTAATCCCCCCAATAAATAAGAACACTTAGAAATAGAGATTAACTGCTAAAATACACCAGCAGGAGAATCCTATGAAAAAGACACGCTTTAGCGACAACCAAATCGTCAACATCCTAAAACAAGCCGAACAAGGCGTCCCTATTACCGAGCTCTGCCGTGAGCATAACATCAGCCAAAGCACCTTCTACAACTGGCGATCTAAATATGGTGGTATGGACGCCACT
>NZ_PJAT01000112.1 GCF_002836715.1 Psychrobacter sp. 4Dc | reverse complement strand
GTATAGCCATACAATGTGTTTGGTTGTGGTATGGCATATTGATAGCCATGAGTTGTGATGACTTATGGCTCCTAAATATATTAGCTATTGGATATGTTTTTTACATTCGTTTTTTTAAGTTTAGTTTGTACATTTATAAGTGTCTTTGGTTTTATATTTATCGATGGTATGACCGAATAATGACACGTTCATCTTTCGCAATCCGTTATCTACTCTACCGTTTACGTTCACCTTTTTGAGATCGTCATGGCAATATCTGACAAACCTGCGAATCGCCGCACTGCTACACCTTATAATACCGATGTCGGCGAGCTGTTCGTGCGCCGGTTTAATGTGGTGAGCATTTATGTGGTCGTGCTACTGTTATTGGCAGCCACGATTGTATGGAGTGGTATCAAAACTGCCGAAGAAGTTCAGCAATATCATCAGGACTACAAAACTTTGCAAGACATGAAAAAACAAGAACGTAAGCTACAAGTAGAGCATCAACGTCTATTGATTGAGCAGCAAACCTTTAGCGCCACACCGCAGATTGCCAGTCGAGCGGTTGCTGAATTGGGTATGTATTCGCCAACATTAAAGGATAAGCTGATTATCCAGCCTGGTGTCGCTACTGCATTGGTGCCAGTGGTTACGGAAGACTCAGAGGAAGATTTGAATGACGTTATTGGGCCACGTGCCTCTACCGACATCTCTCCTGAAGAACCAGCGACGGAGGCAGGACAATGAGTGAGAAAAAGCCTAAATCCACCGCAAAGAACACTAGCAAAAAACCAGCCAGCGGTAAGGTAACCAAACCTCTACGCCGAGCCAGTGCTGCTAAATCTGGTCAAACGAGTAGCAAGCCCGATAAAGCTGCAAGTAATCGTAAGGCCAAATTGTTTGGTCGCATCAAAAAAAGCGATACCCAAGGCGCTTATACCAGTGTAAAAAATCGCAAAAGTAAAATGGTTTTTTCGAGCAAAGCGTCAGGTGCTTCTGCTCTCGGTGGTTTCG
Organism: Psychrobacter sp. 4Dc; assembly: GCF_002836715.1. Taxonomy (GTDB): domain Bacteria; phylum Pseudomonadota; class Gammaproteobacteria; order Pseudomonadales; family Moraxellaceae; genus Psychrobacter. The sequence goes on along the minus strand of NZ_PJAT01000112.1, from coordinate 119,670 downwards.
AACAAGACAAGAACCGTTTTCGTATGGTCTGGGGTCTAGCGCTGGTCATATTAGCGCTACTCATTAGCCGCGCTTATTATATTCAGGTTGCTAATGCACAGTTTTATCAAGACAAAGGTAATGAGCTCATTACCAGTGAGCGCACCCAAAAATCTTATCGCGGTATGATTACCGATCGTAATAATCTACCGCTTGCGGTCAGCGCGCCGCTCGCGACGGTTTCGTTTAGTCCGCATGATTATTCGCGTGAATATTACGAGCTAAAGCGCATTATCATCACCAACCCTAGCAGTCCCCAATTACAGGCGCGTATGCAAAAGCGTCTAGATAATATGGACCTGACAAAGCTAGCCGCTGCTGCCAATATCTCGGTCGATGAGTTGAAAAAAGTCACGGCTATTGATGACAGTATCGATGTGACCGATGAGAAAGCGGTAAAAGCTGCTTTGCCATCTGGCGCAGGATCGCACTATTTGCCATTGCTTAATAAGGTCACACCTGAGATTGCCCAAAGCGTCAGCTCACTTGATTTCCCAGGCGTCTACGAAAAGAATTTCTTTCAGCGTTATTACCCGCAGCCACAGTCTAATGCACAGCTGCTAGGTTTTATGGGTCAAAACGCCAAGGATCCCGAAGGCGGCTACGAAGGCCGTGCTGGTATTGAGCGTCAGTATGAAAAAGATTTGGCAGGTGATGACGGAAAAGTACTGGTTCTAAAAGACGCCAAACAAAACAGCCTAAAAGAAATCAAACAGATCGAGCCAGAAGTACCTGGCAAAGATGTGGCATTAACGATTGATTCGCGCTTGCAGTATTTGCTATATAAAGAGCTAGAAAAAGCTGGGCGTTTGCAAAAAGCCCGCTGGTCAACGGGTATGATCGTTGACGTACAAACTGGTGAAGTATTAGCACTATCAACATGGCCGTCGTTTAACTCGAATAACCTTAACGAGATGACGGGTGAAAATCAGCGTAACCGCGCACTGTTAGATGTGTTTGAACCAGGTTCGGTGATGAAACCGTTTACCGTGGCGGCAGCGCTAGACTCGGGTAAATATACGCCAACGACCTTGATTGATACCAATCCCGGTTCGATTCGCGTACGTGGCTATACCATTCGAGATCATAATAATTTGGGCATGATTAACATGGCCACGCTACTACAGAAATCTAGTAACGTTGCTTCGACCAAGATTGCGCTATCACTGCCAGCCGATGCTATTAGTAATATGCAACGACAGTTTGGCTTTGGCTCAAAAACACCTTTGCAGTTCCCAGGTGAGGGCAGCGGTTTGATCGTCACGCCAAAAGAAAAAGAAACCTCGCGCCGCGCGACGGTCAGTTATGGTTATGGTCTACAAGTGACATTGGCACAGGTTGCACAGGCGTATTCAGCCCTAGCAGCAGGTGGGGTCATGCATCCATTAACTTTAATTAAAGATGACAAATCACAGCCAAGCAAACGTATTATGGCGCATGAGCAGGCAATGTCGATTGTACAGATGCTTGAGAGCGTGACTGAACCTGGTGGTACGGCAAAAGCTGCTGCCATTGACGGATATCGCGTGGCAGGTAAGACAGGTACGTCACGCCGCATCAATCCAGATGGTGGTTATTATACGGATCAGTATCGTAACGTCTTTGCTGGCATGGCACCTGCATCCAATCCAAAGCTGGTAGGCGTAATGCTTATCGAAGACCCGCGCGGTCAGATTTATGCTGGTCTAACGGTCGCCCCTGTCTTCCATAATGTGATGAAAGAAGCATTACGATTGTATAATGTGCCTTTGGATAAGCCACTAAAAACGGAAGCGCAGTAAGCGTTCAATTATTTTAAATGTCCAGTTCTACTGAGCTGACACGTTTTAACTGTTTAGGATTTATCTATGACTATATCATCGCTAGATAGCGCTACTGTTACTTTACAACAGCTTATAGATGCCAATAAAAGCCAGCAGCAAAAACTGGCTGAGCAACTTACAGCGATGATAGAAACATCGATTCAGAAAGTATTCAAGCAGGCAGAGTCAGAACAAGCTCAATCTACTGCCCATATCCCATTTCAGCAGTTTCGCTTAGACAGTCGTCAACTGGAAGCGAACGACGTATTTATCCTTTTAAAAAGTCAAACAGCCAACCCTCAAAAAAGTCGCGATTATCTACTACAAGCCGCTGAGCAAGCCGCGTTTATTCTCTCAGAAATTGACCCTATTGTTTTGCTTAGCGAAGCAGATAATTCCTCAAATACCACTAATGAACCGCAGACAGATAGTATTGCTAATGCACAGCAGCAACTAGCAGCATTATCATGCCATGTATTATACGTTCCTAATATTCGTGACTTTTTAGGTAGCTTAATTCAAGCGCGCCTCCAATATCAGCAGCCAGTGACTCTACCGACTGTGGTTGCGGTAACTGGTACGAATGGTAAAACAACCATCAGTCAATTAGTAGCACAGCTTACTCAATTGATGGGTCAGAGTAGCGCAGTGATGGGTACGGCAGGTAATGGTAGACTTGGTGCGCTGGTGCAAGCCAGCCATACCACGGGCGATGCGTTAGCTGTCCAGCAGTTCCTATATAAAATGGGAACAGAGCAAGCAGAAATATTAGCATTAGAGGCCAGCTCTCACGGGTTAGACCAACAACGTCTACAAGGTATGCCAGTCACTGTGGCGATTTATACCAATTTGAGTCGTGACCATTTAGACTATCATGCCGATATGGCAGAGTACGCCGCTGCCAAAGCAAAACTGTTTGATAAAGCTCATTTTCCAGATTTGACTCATGCCATTATCAACATCGATGATGAGCACGCTCAGGTTATGTTAGATACGGCAAATGCTAGCGACTTGACGGTATGGACGTACAGTTTGGATTCATCAAAATCTGCTACTTTTGTAGCCGCTGATATCTCACCGAGTCTGCAGGGTGTAAAAATTAATCTGCGTACGAATTTTGGTGATGAGAAAGCTGACAACATAGAGATTATCAGTCCATTATTAGGTCGCTTCAATGTAGCCAATTTGCTCGCGGCGATAGCAGCTGTCGTAGCACTTGATGTTGACTTGGCTATAAATATTGAGCGTATTGCGCCTGCTGTTGCACAGTTGCAAGGTGCGGTTGGGCGTATGCAGCGTGTACCGTCAAATGATGGCTGCTTTATCGTTGATTATGCGCATACTCCAGACGCTCTAAGCCAAGTGCTGGCAAGCTTAAAAACCCACTGTAAAGGTCAGCTTTGGGCAGTATTTGGTTGCGGTGGAGATCGTGATGCAGGCAAGCGACCGTTGATGGCACAAGCAGGTCTGGCAGGTGCTGATCAAGTTGTTCTGACTGCGGATAATCCACGTACCGAAGACCCAAATGTAATTTTGCAAGATATGCAGGCTGGTATGACAGCTGAGCAATATCAACGAACCCATATTGAACCTGCCCGCCAAACCGCTATTGAGTATGCAGTTAGTCACTCAGGTGTAGATGATATCGTTGTCATCGCAGGCAAAGGTCACGAAACCTATCAAGAGATTAATAACGTCCGCTATGATTTCGATGACAGTGTTGTTTTGCAGCAGGCATTGAATCAGACGGGACGTGTGTAATTGGTTGGCTCGCGTTACATGCATTAGTAAAAATTGATCATTAAATATAAAAATTAAGTAATCATCATATAAGGTAATCATTATGACAGCCGACACCGATAATACTGCCCAGTCGCAAGGGCTCTATGTCTGGCAAATGGACAATCTGCTCGCAGCGACCACGTCGCTCGATGGGCAGTGGCAACTACCACAAGGCCATGGAGCAGAGCAGACGGCTTTATCCAGTAAACGTGTAGCCACCGATACCCGCACGATAAAGCCAGGCGATATATTTTTGGCGCTCAGTGGCGATAATTTCGATGGTCACGATTATATCGAGACAGCAATATCAAAAGGCGCTGTTGCCGCTGTCGTCTCGCGTCCTACCTCGTTGTCTGGCCCAAATGCTATTCCGCAATTGGTGGTCAGCGATACCCGTTTGGCGCTAGGTCAATTGGCAGCATATCGTCGTCAGCAGCATACAGATTTAACTGTGATTGCTATTACGGGCTCTAGTGGTAAGACTACTTGCAAAGAAATGCTTGGCAGTATTTTTGGTAGATTGGCACCGACCTTAATCACTCGTGGTAACCTCAATAACGATTTGGGTGTACCAATGATGCTGCTTGAGCTATCGGATCATCATCGTTATGCCATTTTAGAGCTAGGTGCAAACCATATTGGTGAGATTGCTTATACGACTGAAATCGTTCAGCCTGACGTGGCCTGTATCTTAAACATCGGTACAGCGCATTTGGGTGAATTTGGTAGCCGTGAAGGCATATGCCAGACCAAAGCAGAGATTTACCATACGTTGACGGACGCGCAGTTTGCGATTGTTCCTGATAAGGATGATTTTACCAATCAGCTACGCCGTATCGCTGAAAAGCACACCTCACATGTGATTGGCTTTGGTAATACGGATGTAAGCGCAAGCCATCTAGACGTAGAGCCTGAGCGTAGCGAATTTAAGCTACATATCGGTAACCAAGTCCATGATATCAACTTACCATTGGCAGGTGAACACAATGTCAATAATGCCTTGGCCGCTGCTGCCTGTGCGCATGCGCTGAATATTGAGGTGAGTGATATCGTCATTGGGCTTGAAAATGCGCGTCCTGCTAAAGGTCGTCTAAATAGTCAGATACTTGGTATGCATCGTCTCATTGATGATACTTATAATGCCAACCCTCATTCGGTACGTGCCGCTGCCAAAGTATTGGCTGCGCAAACGGGTACGCAAGTGATGGTACTGGGCGATATCGGTGAGCTCGGTGAAGCAGCTATTAGTGAACATCAAAGCTTGGGCCGTACTATCGCGACCACAGGTATCAATGTGCTGCTTTGTGTTGGCGAATATGCTCCTTATACCGTTGCGGGTGCACAAGAGGTATCTGATATCAGTGCTCATGCCTTTGCTGACAAAGACAGTTTATTACAGTATTTACAGCCGTATTTGCAAGCGCAACAAGCTAAGCCTTGTACTGTGTTGTTCAAAGGCTCTCGTTCCATGGGAATGGAAACACTTATTCATGCGCTAGTAGAGGAGTAGGCGGTGTTAGTTTGGTTGTTTGGCTGGCTTGGCCAGTATTATTCGCCGTTTTCTGCGGTTTCTTCGTTGACACTGCGAGCATTGCTTGCCGTTGTTACCGCCCTTGTATTTAGCATGATGTTTGGTGGCCGTGTCATTCGGCACTTACGATCGCTCAAATATGGTCAGGCCATTCGTAATGATGGGCCTCAATCGCATTTGGCCAAGACTGGTACGCCAACCATGGGCGGGGTATTGATCCTAAGTGCGATTGGCATATCGACGCTGCTGTGGGCACGATTGAACAATCCCTATGTTTGGATTTTGCTCGTGGTTATGGTTATCTTTGGTGCCGTCGGTTGGGCTGATGATTGGCTAAAAATTAAGTACAAAGATCCAAAAGGCTTAATCGCTCGCAAAAAGTATTTTTGGCTGTCTATGGGGGCACTGTTTGTCGGTGTGTCTTTATATTATATCGCCACGCTACAACCAGATATCAACACCACGCGTGAGATGCAGGATCTGCTATTGCCAGTATTCAAAGACTGGATGATTCCATTTTCAGTAGTGCCATTTGGTATTGGCTTCATCATCTTTACTTACTTTGTGATTAATGGTGCTTCTAACGCAGTCAATCTAACTGATGGTTTGGATGGTTTGGCGATTTTGCCAGTCGTTCTCGTCGCTGCAGGTTTGGGCGCGATGGCCTATGTATCAGGCGATGTACGCTTTGCTGATTACTTACATGTGCCTTATATTCCTTACAACTCCGAAGTCATCATCGTCTGTGGCTCAATGGTCGGAGCAGGTCTTGGTTTCTTATGGTTCAACGCGCATCCAGCACAAGTATTTATGGGTGATGTTGGCGCGCTAGCATTGGGTGCAATGCTAGGTACTATCGCCGTGATGACCCGTCAAGAGATTGCCTTTGCGATTATGGGTGGTTTGTTTGTCGCAGAAGCGCTATCAGTGATGTTGCAAGTTGGCTCGTACAAACTACGCAAAAAACGCGTCTTCCGTATGGCACCGCTGCATCATCATTTTGAGGAAATTGGCTGGAAAGAAACGCAAGTGGTGGCAAGATTTTGGATTATTGCCATTATCCTTGTCATCCTCGGGTTAATGACGCTAAAGCTACGTTAAGCTATAACCGCCGAATATCTATATAGATATCAATTTGCAAAACTCTAAAAAGCCGTTTCAATCATGATTGAGACGGCTTTTTATCGCTCAAGATAGATGAATTTTGTTAGAATGCGAAGCATATTGCTATCACTTTGAGATGCCCGTGTCGTTATTTATTTGTCCACTTTGTCAGTCACCACTACAGCCTGCCGTAGATACTTGGCGCTGTGATGGTAGTTTGCACCCTAAGCAAACTTCACATCCCTTTGATGTGGCGCGTCAAGGCTATGTCAACTTACTACCAGTACAACAAAAAAAGTCCAAAGCACCTGGGGATAGCCAAGAATCTATCGATGCGCGTAAGCGGTTTTTGAATCATGGACACTATGCACCGCTCCAAGGGTTAATTAGCCAAAAAATGATAGAATTGCTGTCTAACGATGAGCTAATAGATAAGCAAGATAACAAGTCAGTCAATTGGCTCGATATTGGCTGCGGAGAAGGCTACTACACGCAGGCAATGGCACAAATGGGATCGGATGTTATAGACACGCTGATAGCCGCTGACATCAGTAAGCCTGCAGTGGTTGAGCTGGCTAAGGTTAGTAAACTATCAGGTCGTCTATGGTATCAGCCGCGCCAAGAAGATACTACCAAGACGACAGCGGTCTATCCATTAGTGACCAGTGCTGCACATTTACCATTACACCCACACAGTGTGACGGGGATTAGTAGTATCTTTAGCCCTATTTTGCCCGAGGCATTTGATAATGTATTGATGGATGGTGGCTATCTGGTTATTGCCAAACCTGATGTCGGGCATTTGGCAACGATGCGTGATGCGCTATTTGATGATGTGCGTGAGCATGACTCTGATAAATTTTTGCAAGAATTGGTACCATATTTTACGTTGGTTGAGACCTGCCGTGTCAGTACAGAGCTGACATTATCCGCAGAGGATTTGGCTGATTTGATGACGATGACACCTTATGCGTACCGTGCTCGCAGCGAAAAAAGGCAAGCACTATTGGCTGCCGTAGAAACAGTAGCATTTAGCACAGAGGCAAAGTTTGTGGTTTATATTTTGCAGAAAACGTCTGTTTAGCACATTTAGAGCATAGCAGTCTGGAGTATTGCTATGTTCGCTTTAAACATTAGCCATTAACTTCTAATGAGTTAGGTTTTTCGAATAGCAGAAAGGTCGATATAGAGAGTTTAGCTTAACCGCCTCCGTATTTGCATTTTTCATTAATCAGCTAGTCATTCGCGTTTTTATAAATATCCTGTTTACGATGCTTACCGATAAAGCATAAATACGCTGTCATTTAACCATACATTACGCCAACACCTAACATGCCTTTAATCGCGCATGCCCTCGTAACAATCGCAACCTTTCTTCAAGTTTCATAAATCTACTTAATACTAGAATCATTTATCATTCTCTTTGTCGATAGAGTAAAGCTTTATCACGATAGTTCATTTAACACTAAGTGAATTATCTATAACGACTCTAAATATAAATTCAAAGGAATAAGATGATGAAAAAGATACTAGTTAGTTCGATTTTAGCCGCTACTGCTTGTTTTTCAATGGTTGGTCAGGCCAATGCTGCACCTAATTTTGATAAGCATCATTCAGCTCAAGTGCAGCAACAAAAGCACAGCAGCAATAAAGCGAGTAATAACTATAAGCATGCCAAAGCTAAGGCAGCAAAGTCACATCACAAAGCGAATGTAGTGGCTGCTAAACACAAAGCAACAGCCAAAAATGTCCATGCTAAAAACAGCCACGATAAAAACAACCATGACCGTCGCTCGTAGAAATATGATCCTACCATCCAAAAATAGCGCCTTAATTAGGCGCTATTTTTTTGTTTATATGACACTATTGATCGTTACTAATTGAGCAAATGCTACTGACTGATAAACGTCATTGATTTGGATGTGCCGCTTTTATTAGGCTGAGTGAGTGTGACCTTACTACTCAAAACATCGCCTTTGGCATTGATTTTATAGCATTCTGACGACGTATCTGCAGCACCAGAAGTCAAAAGTAGATTGCCTGAAGTTTTTATACAAAGCCACGCCGTGTTATTTGTATCTTGTGTGAGCGACCAGTTCTGCTTATAAGTGGCGGTTTTCTGACGCATACTGCTGTCAGCATATACGTTTTCAGTGATGAGCTGATTTGAGTCGCCCACCGTAGCTATCTTAGGGATACTTGTCGTTTGGTTAGCGATTGAATACTCCCCCGTACTATCCGTAAAACCATGAAATACCAATGGATTTAGCGTAAAGTAATTGATAGCGACGGACTGATCCGTAATCTGCTGATTCACAGTGTTGATTGTGCTGACTTCTGCGCCTTGTACCATTTTATTATTAAAGCGCATGCTGCCTTTAGGGGTGATTTGAATATCTGCGGCTACGCTTTGGCCGCCGACAGTAGCGACCAGTTTTTCACTACGTTGTTTGGTATAAATATTGAGTAGGGTAGTCTCAACTGGGTATTGAGTGACCACTTTATCAGAGTTGTTATTTTGATTGGTATTATCTGTTGCCGTGCCGCCTATGCCAGTAGCGCAAGCACTCAATCCGAGTCCTGCTGCGATACACATTCCTAGTGTTTTCATTATTGTATCCTTTAGTTTATTTAAATAAATACTACCAATATCTACTATAATCCAGTTTTTGGACAATGGCATCTGCCAAGTATCAGTGACTCTACCGTTATTACATTTTTGTACGGAATAGCAATGATAGTAAATATAGATATAAAGCTAGATTGAGCGCCACAGAAAAACTCAAAGCCTTTTCGTATAAAGGTTTAATAAGAAAATTAAGCTATTAATAAAACGAATCGTAATAGAGTATCTACTCATTTTATGAGTCACTCTCAGCCCATGGTACGAAATTTTTAGCTTGGTCAATTAATGTGTTATTTGACTAGGTATATAGTTATTAGACTTATACAACATCCGGAATTAAGGCTAAACTGAAATATTTCAGACAGCAGTAGAGGATGAGTATAGACTGAAAGTCTTACTGTTAAAATATATAAAGAATATTTAGGAAAGGGTAGAACAAGATAGAAAAGCTGAGGTTTTACTTAAGCAGAATAAGATTGGCGGTGAAGGAGGGATTCGAACCCTCGATACGCTATGAACGTATACACACTTTCCAGGCGTGCGGTTTCAGCCACTCACCCACTTCACCTTTTTTTGAACGCCTAAGTATAGCGGATACCATTTAAAATGTCACGACTTGCGCGCTATCTTTCTTTATTGGCAAGCGCCTGCTAGGATAGCAAGTATGTAACGGCAAGTATAAATGGTTGAAAGTTGAATGATAAGTTTTAGTAGGCTTAAGTACGGATGTAAGAATAGTGCGATGATGGCAGTATTGCTTGTCGCGACGGGTATTACCCAAGCGCACGCTGATGATTTGACCCAATGTAGCCAGTCTTTTTATGGGGGTGTTTATCCTGAATTTACCAATACCAAGCTAAAAAAAGACACACAAGCGCTATGCATGGATGGTTTTGCGGTTATGTATTCAGGGGTATCGCGTACACCGCTCTGGTCAGCAGAATATCTCGATCGCACACGTCTACAACAAGCTAAGCAGATTGACCGTGAAGACAGCTTCCACGAAGAGAGTAAACTACCAAAGTCAGCACGAGCCTCATTATCTGATTATTCAGGCTCTGGCTACGATCGCGGGCTGTTAGCACCCAATGCCAATATGGCCAATCGCAGCCAGCAGTATGATAGCTTTAGTTTAGCCAATATTGCTCCGCAGTCACCACGTAATAACCGTTATACTTGGCGAAACATCGAATCAGCGACTCGATATCTGACTCAGCAATACGGTGATGTCTATACCGTTACAGGGGTGGCATTTATTGGTAAAAAAACCAAACGTCTTGCTGATCGTGTGCTAGTGCCTAGCCATTTTTTTAAGGCGGTATACATCCCTGCAATCAATCAATCAGGCAGGGGTATATTACGCACCCAATGACGAATCTGAACGCATCGATATCATTAGTGTTGACCAGTTAGCCGCTGAAACGGGTATCGACGTCTTACCAATGCTGGACTCTCAAACCAAAAAACAAGCATCTGACTTACCATTGAAAGCAGGTGAGAGCTCGGGCTTACTTGATGCACCAACAAAAGAGCATACTTGGATGCTGTTTATTTGGGCGATTGTTGAGTGGCTAATGAGCTAGTTTAATGCCTAGATAAGCGCCTATATTGATGATTGATAAATATTATTTGATCAACGCTATACTTGCATAGGTAACTCATATACATATAAATTCGTCGTCTTTATTTACTATTAAGTGCCTGTTAAGATAGGGCGTTAAAGGTACAAATAAATATGGCTAGATGATAAATTTTACATGGGGTATAAATAGTATCAAAAGCATCAAATTTACCATGACAGCTATCATAATGATAAGTACTCCGTTAGTACATGCTTATGATTTTACTCAGTGTAGTGAGTCTTTTTATGGGGGTGTTTATCCTGAATTTACTAATACTAAGCTAAGTGACAACACTCAGGCACTGTGCATGGATGGTTTTGCTGTCATGTATTCAGGAGTATCACGCACACCGCTGTGGTCGGCAGAGCATCTGGATCGTAAGCGCTTGCAACAAGCGAAAGAGATTGATCGTGACGACAGTTTTCATGAAGAAAGTACACTGCCAACGTCTGCACGTGCCGCAGTATCTGACTACTCAAAGTCTGGTTATGATCGCGGGCACTTAGCACCTAGTGCGAATATGGCAACCAGCAGCCAGCAATATGACAGTTTTAGCCTAGCCAATATCGCACCGCAGTCCCCCCGTAATAATCGTTATATTTGGCGAAATATCGAATCAGCGACTCGATATTTGACTCAGAAATACGGTGAGGTCTATACCATTACAGGGGTGGAATTTACCGGTAAAAAAACCAAACGTCTTGCTGGTAGTGTGCTCGTACCCAGTCATTTTTTTAAAGCTGTCTATATCCCAGCGACTAGTCAAGCAGGGGTTTACTATGCACCAAACGATGCGTCAGAGCGTATAGATGTCATTAGTGTTGATGAGCTGGCGACTGAAATTGGTATCGATGTTCTACCTTTGTTAGATCCTAAGACTAAAAAACAAGCATTTGATTTACCGTTAAAGGCTGGTACAAGTTTGGACTTACCTGCTGATAAGCTAGAAGAAGATACCCCTGAGGCACCTGTGGAGGAGCCTGAGTGGATGCTATTTGTCTGGGCTATTTTAGAATGGTTAATTGCACAGTTGCAAGCTTAAGCTGAAAGTAAGACCCAAAAATAGCCTCATTTCGAAAAAAATAAAATGTTACTGATAATAAGGATAATCAAATGATTGAGCCATTCGCCAACGACCATCAAAGCATGCAGATTGGTGATCTTGTCATTGAAAATCAAAAAGACAAGATTATTATATATGGTGATATTGATCTCACTTTTGATGAGTTAGGATACGAGCAAGCCCAACAGCTACATGAGCTGTCGGAGAAAATCGTACAAGCATTTGCAGATAAAAATCTATATAGTAAGAACGATGCTAAGTCAAAGGAAAATGATGACCAATTAGATAAAGATATCGACAATCCTTTCCTATAAGTCTTTGATATGGCTTTATTTTTGTAGAAATAAGAAACTGTAAAAAAATTACTAGGCAAAACCTAAAAATTGCTTATAATGAGTTAAGACATCGCTTGTGTCGCTCGAATCTTTAACCAAAAGCTTATATGTTGTTATGGTAACTATCATTTAAAAAGGTCGAAACCGTAAAGCTCGTAATGAAAGGTTCTAGCAAAGGATAAGCATAGGACAACAGAAACATAACGTTTCGAGTAATCATTGTATGAAGGGAGTCAATCTATGAAATTATTTACAAAGACCACTTTAGTAGTTGCTGGTATTGGTATTGCTAGCATGGCATTCGCCGCTGACCCATTAGCCAACACTACTTGGCAGACATATGATGAAGGCAAGCCAAAAGGTACGGTAAAGATCACTGAGTCAAATGGTGTGTTGACCGGTACTCTTATTGCTACTAACTCAGCTAAAGGCAAAAAGCACGTTGGTACGACCATTATTAAAGGTCTAAAAGCTGACGGTGGTGGTAAATATAGTGGTGGTACGATTACTGACCCTGAAAAAGGCAAAGACTATCGTATGACTGCAAGCTTAAGCGGCAACACGTTGAAGCTTAGAGGTTATATTGGCCCATTCTCTCGTAGCCAAGAATGGAAAAAGAAATAAACTAAAAAACTAGTTTCAGCGTAATACATAAAATCCCGCGTTACCGAAAAGTCTCGCGGGATTTTTTACGTTTTAGATTTAAGCTTATGGCTTCAATAGGGGAGATCTTTAAACACTAAAATTATAAACACCGATACTACAGTAGGTAGTATCAGCGCATTTAACAGTAATCTTTAGCTTACTTAAAAGGAGCTTATCTTATAAATTCTGGGTAAGCTTCCATACCACATTCTGCAATATCAGCACCTTCGTATTCGTCTTCTTCAGAGATACGTAGACCGATAACTAGCTTGATGATAGACCACACCACTAGGCTGGCAATGAATACCCAAGCAAAGATGGTTGCAGCACCCACAATCTGACCGATGAAGGTAGATGCTGGGTTAGTGATAGGTACAATTAGTAAACCGAATAGACCGACCACACCGTGAACTGAGATTGCACCAACTGGATCATCAATCTTGATTTTGTCTAAGGCTAAGATTGATAACACTACAATGATACCGGCGATAACACCAAAGATAGTGGCTTGTAGTGCAGAAGGGGTTGAAGGCTCAGCAGTAATGGCTACTAGACCAGCTAGTGCACCGTTTAGGAGCATGGTTAGATCCGCTTTACCAAAGATGATGCGAGCTAAGATCAAGGCACCGACAGCACCACCAGCAGCAGCAGCATTAGTGTTCAAAAATACTATTGCAACAGAGTTAGCACTAGCGATGTCGCCTAATTTAAGCACTGAACCACCGTTGAAACCGAACCAACCCATCCACAAGATTAGTGTACCGAGTGCCGCCAATGGTAGGTTGGCACCAGGAATAGCACGTATTTCACCGTTAGGACCATATTTACCTTTACGTGAGCCTAAGAGTAGTACACCTGCTAGAGCTGCTGCAGCACCAGCCATATGTACAATACCAGAGCCTGCAAAGTCAGAGAAGCCCATGTCGCCTAGGTTGAATAAACCAAAGACATCGTTGCCGCCCCATGTCCAGCTACCTTCTAATGGGTAGATAACACCAGTCATGACCACAGCGAATAACAAGAATGACCACAGTTTCATGCGCTCAGCAACGGCACCTGATACGATTGACATACAGGTCGCTACAAAGACCACTTGGAAGAAAAAGTCTGATGCGGCAGAGTAGACAGAGTCGCCACCGAAGCCGTTTTCAGCAGAGGCTGCTAGGGCGTCTTCTACTAACGTATCACCGCCTGCAATTCCGCTTAAGAATAGATCGCCACCATACATAATCGCATAGCCGCATACCATATACATGATACTAGCCGTTGCAAATAGTGCGACGTTTTTGGTTAAGATTTCGACTGTATTTTTTGATCGGACCAGTCCGGCCTCTAACATAGTAAAGCCTGCTGCCATCCACATGACCAACGCACCACATATCAAAAAGTAAAACGTATCGAGCGCATATTGGAGCTCAAAGATTTGACTTTCCATTTAAATTCCCCCTTGAATTTATAATATAGATATCGGCATTACCGATAGATAAAAATGCTGTAAGAGTCTGTACCTATAAGTTTATGCCCGTAGGTAGGTCTTCAAATTTAGATAGCGTCAGGTCCCGTTTCACCCGTACGGATGCGGATAACTTGCTCAAGTGCAGTGACGAAAATCTTGCCATCACCAATCTTACCAGTGCTAGCGATACGAGTGATTGCCTCGATAGCAGGCTCAACCATCTCGTCGATCACAGCGACTTCGACTTTTACTTTAGGTAAAAAGTCCACCACGTATTCTGCGCCGCGATAGAGCTCTGTATGACCTTTTTGACGACCGAAACCTTTGACTTCAGTGACAGTGACACCTTTAACACCGATGTCGGAAAGCGCTTCACGCACGTCGTCGAGCTTAAACGGTTTTAAGATCGCAGTGATTAGCTTCATAAAAAATTCCTTATTTGTGTGATGCCGCAGATTGATAGAAGTACTATGGTGCATCATCATATCTCTGCCTTGCTTACTGTAAGTTATTCAAGAACCGTGCCAACCTACTCAAGGGGGGAGGTAGAATTGGCGTGTTCATTAAAAAGTAATGACAGTAGTAACATAGAATATGGGCTACGATGCAACGATTAGAGCCATCGTTACAAGCATAATAAAGGTAGATCAATCTTTAGCGTTTGGTTAACGAAAACTTTATTATAACCAACTTTTTGAGTGCTTGGGGAGGCTATCCCTTTATTTCATGTGACGATTTGCTAACTTGAGTTTGGTCGTTAGCTTGGCCTTTTCATGCAAGCGTATCAAAGATGAATGGCGGAAAGGTAGAGAGAAAATAGAGATAAGCGGAAGAGCCTAACATAGTAGTCAGACCCCTGCGCTTAGGTAGATAAAGGGGTTGGGCGTGTTTATATATACGTCGTTATGCTTTAGGAAAGAGTAGATAAGGGGTTTTTGTACTGACTAATAGCTTTTTTGTGTCGCTACCTTGTAGTAATTCGCGTAGACGAGATTGGCCAAAAGCCCCAGTCATAAGTAAACCGATATCATGTTGGTTTTGATAGTAGTTCAAAGCCGCTGCAACATCTCGGCAGTCAAGCAATGTCTTTTTGGATTTGATACCCGCCTGTTTGAGCTTGGCGTAGGCTTCACGCAACGCATCACAGTTATCAGAAGTTTCCTTGCCAACCATCACAATATGAACCGTTAGTGCACGCACCAGTGGCGTTTTACACAGCCAATTTAGTAGTTTATGGCACGTTGGACTGTTATCAAACGCAAATAAAGCGGTAGTAGGGGGCAAAAATGGTGCATGTGTCACCAAAATGGGGCAGTGACTGACTCGAATGAGTTGGCTCAGTGTTGATTTGCAGGTGACATGATGACCTATAACGATCATTTGTGCTTTGTCATCGACGTAATCAATGCTCTGATTGAGGTTTTCATGACGATGCAGTGTATATGTCTTTAGCTTATGGCGTTGCTGTTCACAATACGAGGTTGCTTGAGATAATAGCAGTCGCCCCTGTGCTTTTAGCTCATAATTGCTCAAATGTTCTTTGGATGTGAACTGTTCGAGCAAAGCATTTTCGTCATCGATATTTAGGCAACCAGAATAATTAATAGCGGCTTTTTGCTGCAAGCTTGGCATCGAGTGCAATAAGCCAACAGGCGCGCGCAGGCGAATAGAAGCCCACATACTGGCCTCTAGTACCGCTTGAACATGATCAGGACAGTCCAAGCAAGCAATCACACTATCTGGTTTTAAATTACTCATAAAACGACCACATCATTTTAATAATAAAAATCGGCTATCTCAGTTTATGGTTGGCGTATGCAAAATACATCCAACCCTTTTACCAATATAACTGTCTATTAATATCCGATATATTAGCCATAGACTAATAATATAGCCACATGGCAACCGCGTAGATTCGCTTAGCAGTTTCGCTTAGTCTAACAAGCCAATGTCTCGGCGGTCATGAACAGAGAAGCGATCAATCAGTGTTCGACTCGCATTGTTGAGTCCTACCACTTTGACATCAATGCCTTCACGTTGCAAGCGCATCACTAGCTTGTCCAAGGTATCAACAGCGCTGACATCCCAGAAATGTGCTTGGCTTACATCAATCTGAATACTATCTACAGCTTCTTTAGTATCGAAACTATGCAAGAACTGAGTGGTCGAGGCAAAGAATACCTGCCCTTGAACATAATAATAACGGGTGTTGCTGCTGTCATCATATTCACTAAAGATGGTTAAGAACTGACCAATTTTATTGGCAAATGCTAAAGCAGATAACAGGACACCTACGCCCACACCGTAAGCCAGATTGTGAGTAAAAACGGTAGTCAATACAGTCGCTAGCATGACAATATTGAACGACATTGGATGCGTTTTAAACTCGCGAATAGACTGCCAGTTAAACGTACCAATCGACACCATAATCATGACTGCAACCAAGGCTGCCATTGGAATCTGACTGACCCATTCACTTAAGAACACGACCATAATCAGAAGAACAACACCGGCCATCAAAGTAGACAAGCGCGTACGACCACCCGATTTGACGTTGATCATTGATTGGCCAATCATCGCACAGCCTGCCATACCACCAAAGAAACCTGATACGACATTAGCCATACCTTGACCACGACACTCTTTGTTTTTATCACTTGGGGTATCGGTCAATTCATCGACGATCGTTGCTGTCATCATAGACTCTAAAAGACCAACGATGGCGAGCGCGATAGAGTATGGCGCAATAATCAATAAGGTATTTAGGTTTAACGGAATGTCAGGTAACAAGAATACTGGTAATGAATCTGGCAAATCACCCATGCTACCAACGTTGCGAATATCGAGATTCATATACATTGCAACAGCGGTCAAACCTACAATACAAATAAGCGGTGAAGGAACGATGCGACCGATTTTAGGGATAAGTGGAAACAGATAAATAATCGCCAAACCAACTGCTGTCATGATATAAACGGTCATGCCGACACGCTCAGTCATTGGGTTCAGTTCTGGTAATTGGGCGGCAAAGATTAATATTGCTAAAGCATTGACGAAACCGATAACCACTGAGCGAGAAACAAAGCGCATCAGATTACCAAGTTTTAGAATGCCCATCACGACCTGAATGGCACCACAAAGCAAAGTTGCGGCAAGCAAATATTGCAGACCGTGGTCAGCAACCAAATCGACCATGACCAATGCCATCGCGCCAGTTGCTGCCGAAATCATACCTGGACGACCACCGACAAAACTGATCACTACCGCGATACAAAATGAGGCATATAAGCCAACCTTTGGATCAACACCAGCGATAATAGAAAAGGCAATGGCTTCTGGAATAAGGGCTAGGGCTACAACCAAACCCGATAAAACGTCACCGCGAACATTGGAAAACCACTCGTCACGCAAGTTATCAATAAAAGATGTCATAAGTAAACTACATAGGGTTAGAGGCAAAAAAAGTAATCATTACTCATTTATAAAATGATCGCGTCGCTAATAATAGCTATTCATTTTTCTTTTACTTCAACATGCACTAGGTCATGTTGCTGTGTTGAATTGTGAGAAACTAATAACCGAGGTATCTACTGATTTTTTTGGTATCAAAAATACGCTCATCAATAATCAATACGATGATAAGGGCAGTAAATTACCTAAAAATATTTTTTAAAAGATTGCTTAAAATAGGCAACTAGATAGATGTACCTACAATAATATATAGAGTCAGCAATCACTTGCTGTAGTAGAAGGTGATATATCACTCGTCAAATTATCAAAATTGTCTGATACACCCTTATCACAACAAGAATCGTTGATGAAGAGGCGTGACAATAGCGCGATAAATGTGACAACATGCTAAACTAAAATGCTTGAGCAATGTGCTCAGCAAAATACTGATAAATATTAATCAAGCTGACTATTATAGCATTAGCCACTTAATATAAAAACAGGCGAATAATAGCATAAACTCATAAAAAATCAGTACCGAAATCTGAACGATGGCGTTAAGATGCTGCACATCTTAGCGGCGTCGATTAGAGTCGCTATACAGCAGGTTTATTTGATACAACTTTTCTCGTTTATATAGAAGGAATAGATATGACCACTAATACAGCAACAGAAGCCTTACTTCATAAGGGTAGTGGTCTACAAGTCGTGGTGGGTTTGGGGCAGTCTGGATTGTCAGTCGTGCATTATCTGGCCAAGCAAGGCTATCAAGTCGCAGTCACTGATGCTCAAGTTACCCCTAAATTGGCCGATCAGTTGCCAGCCGAGATAGATATTCGTCAGTTTGGTGAGATAGATGCCGATTTATTGCAACAAGCGGCACGTATTATTATTAGCCCAGGTGTTTCTCTTGAAACTGCCGCTGTAGCTGCTGCTCGCCAAGCTAATATTCCTGTAGTCAGTGATATTCAACTGTTCTGTGAAGCGTGTACCGCACCCATCGTAGCGATTACAGGCTCTAACGCTAAAAGTACAGTCACTACGTTAGTTGGTCAAATGGCGGTAGATGCTGGCGTTAATGTGGGTGTCGGCGGCAATATCGGTGTACCAGCTTTAACATTGCTAGATAATCCTGATATGGAACTTGCGGTACTTGAGCTGTCTAGCTTCCAATTAGAAACCGTCACTAACTTGGGCGCAAAAGTAGCAACTGTGCTTAATATGTCGCCTGATCACTTAGATCGTCATGGAGACATGCTTGGCTACCATCAAGCCAAACACCGTATCTTCCAAGGTGCTAAATCAGTGATGATTAACCGCGAAGATGCACTTACTCGTCCATTGGTCGCAGACAACCTACCGAGAATTAGTACGGGTATTCATGCCCCTGATAAAGGTCAGTATGGTCTTATTACCGACACAGAAGGCCAAACTTATCTTGCTCGTGGTACAGAACGATTACTGTCGGCAGATAAATTGTTGATTAAAGGTCGTCATAATCTACTGAATGCGCAAGCGGCTCTGGCACTTGGTGAGCTTGCAGGATTACCGCTAGAGAGCATGCTGACCACTTTGCAGCAGTTCACAGGTCTTGAGCACCGCTGCCAATATGTGGCCAATGCTGCTGGCATTGATTATTTCAACGATTCTAAAGGCACAAATATTGGTTCGACCATGGCCGCTATTGAAGGCTTGGGTGCAGTCTATGCGCCAAAAGACGGTAAGCTATTATTGATCTTAGGCGGGCAAGGCAAAGGGCAACAGTTTGGTGAATTAACGCCTTTTATCAATCAATATGTGAGCCAAGTCTTGTTTATTGGTGAAGATGGTCAGCAGATTGAACAACATCTAAGAGCTGCAAAATTGAGTGATGATGTCGCACTACATCAGTGTCAGACATTAGAGAATGCCTTTGCGACTATCCAACAAGTCACTACCAGTAGTTTATCGCAAGTACAGGCTGTATTGTTGTCACCTGCCTGTGCTAGTTTTGACCAATATAGTGGTTATGCGGCTCGCGGTGACCACTTTAGCCAACTGGTCAATCAATTAGATACCGCACAATCAGAAGCTTGATAGGTAGTCGAATATATTAAGCAGCTATATAGATTGGCATAGCAGATGTCTCTTTTCTAGCAACAGCCAGTATATTCTGGATAAATGATTGTTTTGCTTATAGATTGCTGCTACTGTCAAGCATATAATCTTGATTACTGAAATAGGTGTTAGCTCAGACGTTTGCCGAGGGTTAAGGGCTTTCTAGCATCTATCTAGTACGATTTACTTTATGATTTTTTAAACGGTGGCGTTTCATAGACGCCGTGTTTTTTCGTTTGTTAGTGTATATAAAATTATGGCGCTCTCTTCTTTTTTTCGTTCCTCGCCCCAAACCAAGCAAACCTCCGGCTCAGATGGTGTCCTATCTATGCCATCAGCGCGCGCAATTTTATTATCAAGCGTCGGCTGTATGATGGTGCTTAGTCTGCTGATGGTTGCTTCTGCTTCTATTCCTTTTGCGCTTAGCCGTGGTATGACTGAGCTGTATTTTTTCAAAAACCAGTTGTTGTATATGACGATTGGTTTAATCGTTGCGGTCATTCCTTATTATGGCGTGTCTTTACGCACCCTATATAAGACTGAGACCCAGTTTGCTTTGCTGGGCATCACGGGGCTATTACTTGTTGCCACACTGTTTAGTACGCCAATTAATGGCTCCAAACGCTGGCTCACAGTAGGCGGCTTTAACTTTCAGGTAGCTGAGTTGGCCAAACTGGTCATGATTGTGTTTGTATCTGATTTTGTGGTGCGGAGATCTTTTGAAGTTCGTAATGGCTTAGATGGCTTCTTGCGAATTATGCTAGTAGTGGCGCTGATAACGATACTGTTATTATCGCAGCCAGATTTTGGTTCTTTTGTCGTCATTATTGGTACGCTGTTCGCGATTTTTTATATTGCTGGAGCACCTTATAAGCACTTCTTAGCCTTGGGTGCTGCTGCTGTTGGCGGTGCAGTGTTGATGGTGACTACGGCAGAGTACCGACTGGTGCGTGTGATGTCGTTTATGGATCCATTTGACGATGTACAAGATACTGATTATCAGCTCGCACGTAGTTTGATCGCCTTTGGTCGTGGGCAGTTCACGGGTGTTGGCTATGGCGAAAGTGTACAGAAACTGTCGCATTTGCCTGAGGCACATACGGATTTTTTATTAGCCATTACAGGTGAAGAGTTAGGGTTTGTCGGTGTCAGTATGGTACTGATACTTGAAGCGTTGATCATCGGTAGTGCGATGCGTATCAGTTACAATGCGCTGAAACGTCGTCAAATGCGCATGAGCTATACTGCTTTCGGAATCGGCGTGGTATTTATTGCCCAGACGATTATTAACGCTGCGATGAATATGGGTGCTATTCCAACCAAAGGTCTCACTATGCCGTTCTTTAGTTATGGTGGATCGTCTATGTTGATTAGCTTGGTTATGGTTGCGCTATTATTAAAGATATATAAAGAAAGCCCTGAAATCGAGAAAAGCCAATGCCGTTATTACTAATAGGCTTTGCCTATAATTGGCTGAGTGTCATGTAACTTTAAGATTTCGGTAAATCATGCCCAGTACGATTGGCATCAAAGCGTCACTCATAGTGGCGCTTTTTGTTGTCTATTTATAGCCTTTGAACTCTTATTAATAGGACAAGTTTAATTGCTGCTTGCCTTGTAGTGGGGTATTGTCCCATTGAGCAATGGCTTGTTTGAGCATGTTTTCTGGGGTATCGATATCAACCTTTGGTTGCTGCAGTAGCGATAGGGCTTCAGCAATAAGTTGACTCGGGTCTGATGTGTCGATGGGTTGAGCAAGGTTTTGCTTAGAGAGCTTTTGGCCATCGGCATTATTAATCAATGGCAGATGATACCATTGGTCAATAGTGGGTAGGCGGGCTGCTTGCATGATACCGATTTGCGCGGTCGTCATAGGTAGAATATCAAGGCCACGCATGATATGAGTAACCTGCTGTAGACCATCATCGAGGCTGGCCGCCAGTATATAGTTAATCATGCCATCCTGACGACGAGCGACCATATCGCCTAACGTCTGTTGCGGATTATCCCATTGTAGTCCCTGAATACCGTCATTGAAGCCAATCCGATAGTCTGGTAGCTGAATACGTAGCTTATGCTGCTGTCTATCAAGGTCAGCTGCCACACAGCGACGTGGATAGCGCTGCCGATTTGGCTGTACTTGGCCAATTGATGAAACTTGTTCGTCTAATAATGTCTGATCGGTCGCCGTGGTTAAGCTGGCACTACTATGGTTTTTATTTATCTCTTCTTGCGCCCAGTACTGTTCTAAGTCTTTACGAGAGCATTGGCAGCCATAGGTCAACGGATCCAGATATGATGACAGATAATCGTTATAGATATCAATGCGCTCAGACTGATAAATAACATCACCATCCCAATGCAATCCAAGTGCCTCAAGATCCATCAAAATTTGCTCAGTGAACTGTCTATCACAGCGTTCAGTATCGGTATCTTCCATACGCAACAGCCATTTACCACCGATTGATTTGATATGGCAAAAGCTGGCAAGCGCAGTCGTTAGAGAACCAAGATGTAACTCACCCGTTGGTGAAGGCGCAAAGCGACCAATAGGCTGTGATGGTAGCGTTTGAGTCGGCATGGTGGTAGGCGTTGTTTTCAAAATAAATGGCTGTCTATAAGAGGTAATAAAGATAGAATAATAAATATGAGTATCAAAAGATATTCATTAAATGAGATTGTTTTGTTAGTCATGTCATTATTCAGGCGATTATATTTGTCAGAGCAAAGTCAGTAACGCAGCAAAATAGTGACAGTCTAAAATACAAAAAGCGACCTATTACAAGGTCGCTTCTGCTGACATTTATATCTGTAATATCTGATCTAAGCGCCTTGGTTTTGACGTTCTTTGATTTCAGATAAGGTTTTGCAGTCGATACATTGAGTTGCGGTTGGACGTGCTTCAAGGCGACGTAATCCAATCTCTACACCACAAGTCTCACAAAATCCATAGTCGTCATTTTCAATTTCTAACATAGATTTGTCGATTTTGCGGATAAGTTTGCGCTCACGGTCACGAGTACGTAATGCCAATGCAAACTCTTCTTCTTGAGTGGCACGGTCATTGATGTCTGGCATGGCGCTTGACTCATCTTGGATGTAGTTTTTGGTACGATCCGCTTCGCCAATCAGTTGGTTTTTCCAATCCAATAAAATAGCCTTAAAGTGCTCCAACTGCGCATCAGACATATACTCTTCGTCTTTGGCCGGCACATAAGGAGTAAATTTAACTTCACTCGGATTCGTGGTCAGGGTGCTCATATGGGTATCCTACTTTTTCAAATTAATTCAATAAAACGACGTATCAAAAGACAAGACGTTATTAATGCTACAAACGCTACAATTTGTCCTTTTATCAAACGTTTCACCACTTGGTAATACAAGTAACACAGCTGATCAAATAATATCGTAGACTTTATATCTTGACAGTTATACACCGATTGTTAGATAGGTTGTTATATAAACTTCGGTTTTAATAATACTGTCTAAAGCATGCCGTAGGTCATTGATTGTGAAAACTGAGCTTGTGGTTAATGGGCCATCCTAGCTATCGTGCAGTGGCTTCATATTAGATATTTGGCCACCCTTGCTTTATTTCATAAGTTGTATCATTGTTTGTAATAATAATGAAGTGATTTTTTATATTGAATGCATATTTTATTTGTTCATCACTGCATTTTTGATTGGGGATTATTGACGGAAGCTATAAGTAATAAGGGCTAAGACTTATACCAGTACCAATAATTCTGGGCATCAAGTATCCAGTCTTTCAACCCAGCTTGCAACTGTTCCATTGTTGGCTAATTGCAACCAGCGATATCCTGGTAATGCCTGCTCATCATAAGAGAAATCATCTTCATAAGGTTTGAACTGATAGCAGGTAGATGGCGTGCTATACACCGTGACGCCTTGGCGCAGTCGAACTTGCTCTTGGTGAGTATGCCCACTGATCACCACTTGTAGCTGTTCAAATGGTGCCATATGCTGCCAAAAACTCTCAGTGTTTTCTGCCATATGGGTATCAATCCAGTCAGAATCAACTGGAACAATATGATGGTGTAGGGCGATTAATGCGGGCTTATCACAGGTGCTGAGTCTCTCACATAACCAATTGATATCAGTGGGCGTAATCTCGCCTGCGACCTTACCAGAAATGGAGGAGTTTAATAACAACAGCTGCCAACATTCAGTCTCAATGACATGACGACTTAACAAACGTGAGTCAGCAGGCTGAGCGATAAGCTCTCGCTGAAAAAACGGCAAGTCTTTACCATTTTCATCCGTCACATCATGATTACCAGCAATACAAGCAAACGGAATCTGAGTCGCCTGTAATACAGTAAAGATATGATCGTAAATTGAAGACTTTACTCGATTGACCAAGTCACCGGTCACAATAATCAAATCACAGCGAATATCTTCACTAAGTGCCTGCTGGAGCACTGCTTCAAAACTATGCTGACAAGCCATGTCATCACTATAGATGTCACTCTCATCAACAAAGACAGGCGTCGATAAATGCAAATCAGTAATCTGTAAAATATTTATCGTTTGGTCAGAGGTGCTTAACTTATTGGCAGGATAGTTTGGCATTGGTTCAGTCCCTTATCGAATCACAACAATAAGTATTGTTAGCGCGAGTATGGATAAATGAGCTACTATTTTTCACTGGGTATTTATAATTATCATCAATCTACTATAAAAGAGCACAGCGTTTGCCTTGAGCTTACTTTGACTCTAATCAACGATATTTATACTATCAACTAGCAATAGCAAATTTAAAGTCTAGAGCCACCTTATAGTATTATCGAGCTAAAGTATTCATTATATTAATAAAATAAAGTCGAACAAAAAGATAGCGAAAAACAGTCGTAATTTATTCATTATAACGTATTTACAGCGACGCTAACTAAAGTTTTATCTTTATTAACTTCGAAAAAATGAGTGCAGTAAAAAATAAAGCAGCTAATATCAAGACGATAGAAAGACCTGTTTGAATATCTAGCCAAATACTGCCCCACACACCAAGTGTCACACCCAGTTGAGCGATTATCAACGCTATAATCACCATTTGTTTTGGTGATGCTGACCATAGACGTGCGGTCAGTGCAGGTAGCACTAATAATCCGCTGATTAATAAACTTCCAACCGCTTGTAGTGCAATCGCACAAAACCCTGCTAGTACACCCATAAAAAACAGCCGTTGCCGTGTTGGATTGATACCTTGAATACGTGCCAATGCTTCATGCGTTGCGAGCTTGATTTGCGCAGGCCAAATGTAGATAAGCAGTCCCAAGCCAGCTAGTACGCTACCAGCAAGTAAAGGCAAATCTGCCCAATCAAGATCCAACAAGTTACCGAATAAAAACCCGAGCACATTGGCCTGTTGGTCAGTCAATTGGGTCAAAGCCAGTAAGCCTAGGCACAAGAGCGACACTGACACGACTGCCAATACAGCATCCACTGGCAGACGCTCATCATCAATCAAGACCAGTCCCAGTACGACCATGACACTGACTAATGCAATGCCGATACCCATTGGTAATTGCCACCACACAGCCAAAGCCACACCTAGCAACGTGCCATGAGCTAAGGCATCGGCGAAAAACGCCATGCGCCGCCACAATACCAAGCAACCTAACGGCGCTGATAATAACGCTAATATACTGCCAGCGATCCAAGCAGGCGCAATGATGGCTAACCAAGCAGTCATAATGAATGTCCGTAAAATTTTTTATAAAAGAGTAAAGCCGTATTATTTATATGTTTAATATTTTTGGCTTTAATGAGCTGGATTTTAGCGATTTTGAGCCTTGATTACTAACGCTATAACTCGCTTGGCGCATGGTGTTCACAGGCATGAGGCTGATGCACGTATGGCTGCTCATAATGATGACCAAATAGCTTTTGAAATTCAGTACTAATGGCCAGCTCGCTTGGTTGTCCTTCACAGCAAATATGCTTATTCAAACAAATGACGCGGCGGCTGCCTTTCATGACCCAGTGCAAATCATGAGACACCACTAGCATGGCGCAACGTAAGAAATCAGGCAGCTCATCAATAAACTGATATAGCCAAACTTCAGTATCGGGATCGAGACCTTGCATCGGCTCATCTAAAATAAGCAAGTTAGGTTTGTCTAGTAGCGCTCTAGCTAGCAACACGCGCTGCGTCTCACCACCTGATAAATGCAACATCTGCCGTGACAGTAAATGCGTTAATGATAAGTTATCAAAGATAAACTGTCGCTGCTCAGAGGTTAAACGTTTTTTATCTGCTTGCCCCAACAAGTCGCAGACACGCAGTGGTAATATCGGTGGCACAGCAAATCGCTGCGGTACATAACCAAGCCGTAGCGGCTTATGTGCTGTCATAGAGCCATCAGTTGACTCAATCAAACCTAAGATGAGTTTGACTAGTGTTGATTTACCAGCGCCATTGGGACCGATAAGACTGACCGTCTCATTAACAGCAATGTCAATATCGATGTGAGAGAGCAGGCGTTGAGGCCCAATATGGTAACTGATATTGTTTAAGCTCAATAATTTGTCAGCATTACTCACAGTACTGCTATTCGCAACAGTAGTATTTAACTGATTAGAAGGTAGGGTAGAGATATTCATAATATGACAACGCATAGTTAAATAGACAATCGACGAATCATGCTTAAAACGTTTACACGAACCACAGTAGCCTTACTGACAAGCTTGGCAACGACCGCTAAGCTCAATGACGCTACGCTCAACCACAAACCCCACATCTTGCTCGGCAAAGCTCATCATTTCCTGAACGGGCAGGCTGCTGCATTCTTGCACCCGTTGACACTGATCGCAGATCAAAAATGCGGCTGTATGCTGGGCGCGAGGATGACAGCAAGGAACATAAGCATTAATAGAGGTTAATTGATGAATCAACCCTTCACTTAGCAAAAATTCTAAACTGCGATAAACCGTTGGCGGCGCGACATTTTTCGGCGTGCGTTTTTTGGTTATCTTAGTTTCTACCGACACTGTTGGTGAACTCGCTACTTTTTGAATATTACTATCATTAGGTATAGACAACCGCATTTGCTGCAACTGAGTGATTAGGTCATAAGCGCCAACGGGCTGATCTGCCTCCAAGACTAATTGGTATATCTGCTGACGCAAAGGCGTAAAGCGCGCGCCATTTAGACGGCAATGCTCTTTAGCTGCTGCTAAGCGTTCATGAACATCATGCGGAGTCAGATCTTGCACATCATGCAAATGTTCGCAGATCGATGAAGTAATAGACATGGTACAAGCTCCTAAAAATAGCATGGTAATCGCATGACGTTTTTTATGATAGCGTTTTTTATTGTTATAGTATAACATACTACTATAAGAAATGAGTTAATTTTCTTATAGTAGTCTTGTATATCTACCCTTTTTACAGGAGTGGGGCAGGACACTATTACTTGTACGTTCGTTATCCAACAATGCTATCTAACAATAAAAGAGCTTACTATGAACGCTGTTTTTACTTACTCCGTACGTTCGCTTATTACATTACAGCGCTTGCTAATGACAGGACTGATAGTTCTAGGAACTTTCACACTGAATGCACAAGCTGCAACGGTCAGTGTTAGCAATTATCCGCTATTCTTGTTAAGTGAAGCAGTAACAGAAGGCGCGCCATCAGCCAATCGACTATTGCAAGCGGGGGAGGTAGGACATCATGGTAGTATCAGCCCTGGTGATATCAAAGCAATCAAAGACAGCAAGTTCGTCGTATGGTTCGGTGAGCCGCTAGAAAACAATCTAGCAGCGAGCCTGAAAACAGCCCCAAATGCCATTGCTTTATTTGAGTTCGATGCATTCAATCGACATCCATTACGTGATGTAAAGGGCGACGCTATCGCGGGTACACTAGATCCACATATTTGGTTAGACCCTGAAAATGCCAAAGCCATTACCCGTGCATTGGCTGTGATTCATAGTCATGCCAATCCACAATATAAAGACCTATACCAAGCTAACGCGAAAAAATTTGCGCAGCAGCTAGATGAAGAAGTTGCTACATTTGAGCAAAGCTCTACTCAGAGTGACTCAAAAACACGACCTTATTGGGCTTATCATGATGCGTATCAATATGTCGAAGATAGCTTACACTTAACGCTCGTTGGCAGCCTGAGCGTAGATCATCATCTCTCACCCAAAGCAAGCCAACTCCGTTGGTTGAATGAGCAGCGCCCAGCCAAGCAAATGTGTTTGGTTAGTCCAAGTGAGCCAGCGAAAGGCTTACTTGCGAAATTGCAGCCAGTGAAGAGTACGGTACAACCAGAAGACATGAGTAGTAGCGATGACTTTATCAGCGGTTGGCAGAGTATGGCCAAACAGATATATCAATGTATTTCGTAATGTAGCCAAAAACAGCAATTTGCTCAGATTGATTGAGTTGGTTGTATAGCTTCGCTTCAAGCATTTATTACAGACTACATAATATAATAATCTTAGCAAAATGCGTTAGGTGACTGATAAAAGTCATATTTTACTTGCTTAATAGTTACGCTCTACCTATAATAAGTAGCGTTTTATTTTGGCCGAAAGGTAATGCCTGTAGAGTAAGTCATTCACGGATAAAATTATCATAAGTATGATATATTGTCCCAATGCTGTAAGGGCTATAGGAATACCGATGACCAAGCCTGCCAAACGCACGCAAAAAGACAAGATTGGCATCTATATTAAACGACAAGCATGGATACTATTTATCCTTATTATCATTGCTTGGTTAGTAGATACTATTTGGTTACATAGTGAGCTTACGATAGCAAAAAGCACTGCAATTGGTGCGCTACTAAGTTTTATCACTCAGGCAGTATTTGCGTTTTTTATTTTTTGGTACACCGGATATCGCGCGCGCCAACATATCGTTAGCCAGCTATATCGGGGTCAAATGTCAAAATGGTTATTGACCGTGTTTGGTTTTGCACTAATTTTTATTACCGTACAACCCCTATCTGCGCCAGCGCTGTTTATCGGTTTTATGGTAATGCAAATTAGTCACAGTTGGATGTTGTGGCATATACGCTAGCGCTAATAAATGATCGCTAAACAGATGGTTTATTAATAGTACTGGCAAGTCACCCTGCCGTCCAGCTTCTCTATGACTAGTTCGAAAAGTCGAACACAACGCTGTCTTAGGATAGCACCAGTGATTATAAAGACCGCACTATGAGTCTCAATGTTAGACGTAGTATGCAGTGAGAGGGTAGGGGGTATTCAACTATCTGTATCGCTGATAATTAGATTACTGATATCTGATTATGGTTAGTGGCTATATTAGCAAGTAAAACTGGTGGCTAACTTATTCATACAGTGGATAAAAAAATCACAATTGACTTTACACGAATACAACGCTGCATTAATATAGGCGGCTAAATATTTTGCTTATAAGCGCTACATTAAGCGCCGATCGTAAAAAACGGTCAGTGGGCAAGCACATATATAATAATTTTGCGTATAAAAATGCAAGGGCTATTACTGAGTTATCATAAGCCCTTTTTTGATAGCTAAAATTTATCTCACGCTATCAAATATTGCATATTAGTAATAGAACTATGGGTTGGATGTTGTTGGTTACATGAGTGATTTAGTACGGTTTATTTATTTGTTTAATAGCAAGATAGATATAAATACTACACCTCATCAGATGACAACCATATTTTTGGTAGTTGATTAAATCGTTGATTAATAAGAAGCTTACATTATGGCATCCGAGCAAACATCATCAGAATATATCTCTCACCACTTAACGAATTGGACGTATGGCTATCTGCCGGGCGAAGGTTGGAAAGTTGCTCATACTGCTGAAGAAGCAGGGGCAATGGGCTTTAACGCTATCCATCTTGATTCTATGCTATGGTCGATTGGTCTAGGTATCTTATTTTGCGCCGTCTTTTGGATGGTTGCCAAAAAAGTCACTTCAGGCGTGCCAGGAAAAACTCAGGCAGCAGTTGAGATGATCGTTGAGTTTGTTGATAACAACGTTCGTGATTCATACAGTGGTACATCAAAACTGATTGCGCCATTGGCGTTGACCATTTTTGTCTGGATCTTTTTGATGAACTTGATGGATTTGATACCTGTTGATTTCATTCCAGGTATTGCTGGGCAAATCGGTGCCGCTATGGGCCATGATCCACATCATGTTTTCTTTAAGATTGTTCCAACGACTGATCCTAACATCACGCTTGGTATGTCGTTCTCTGTCTTTGCACTGATTATCTTTTATAGCATTAAAGAAAAAGGTTTGGGCGGCTTTATCGGTGAGTTAACACTGCATCCGTTTGGCGCCAAAAACCCAATCGTACAAGCGATTTTGATTCCCATCAACTTCATCCTAGAAGCAGTTACTCTAATAGCCAAACCTGTATCACTTGGTTTGCGTCTATTCGGCAACATGTATGCTGGGGAATTGATTTTCATACTGATTGCTCTAATGCCGTTTTGGATTCAATGGGCGTTATCGGTACCGTGGGCTATCTTCCACATCTTAGTTATTACACTTCAAGCGTTCGTATTCATGATGCTGACGATAGTTTACATGTCGCTTGCATCATCAACTGAACATTAATTAGACATTCAATAGGTAAATGAGGATACATCAATGGATCCAGTATTAGGTGGTTACACAGTTATCGCAGTAGCACTACTTATCGGTCTTGGCGCACTTGGCACAGGTATTGGTTTTGCTATTCTAGGTGGAAAATTCTTAGAAGGCGTTGCGCGTCAACCAGAGCTTGGCTCACAATTGCAAACTCGTATGTTCATCGTAGCAGGTCTTCTTGATGCTATTCCGATGATCGGTGTTGGTATTGCTATGCTATTGTTGTTCGCTAACCCTCTAGCAGGTTAATCCGAAAGCTCAGTTGTAAATGTTTGGTATTCGGAGACTTTCTATCAAATATAGTCAAGATTTGACTACCAAACATGATCAATGAAACTGATTTTTCATTAACAAAGAGGTGATCACGTGAATATCAATTTTACCCTCGTCGGTCAAGCCATTGCTTTTGCAATATTTGTGATTTTTTGCATGAAATTCGTGTGGCCACCACTTATCGGTGCCATCAATGAGCGTCAGCGTAAAATTGCTGAAGGTCTGAATGCCGCAGAAAAAGCAAAAGCAGATTTGGCGACCGCGGAGCAAAATGTCCAGCAGGAACTTGATCTTGCAAAGACCAAGGCTGCCGCTCTAATCGAGCAAGCGAACAAGAGTGCCAATCAGCTCGTCGAAGATGCAAAATCGCAAGCCCAAGCGGAAGGCGAGCGCATTCGTCAACAAGCGCAAGCATCTATCGATCAAGAAATCAATCAAGCGCGTGAATCATTGCGTGCCCAAGTTGCTGAACTGGCTGTACTTGGTGCAGAGAAGATTTTGCAAGACAAAGTCGATGTGCAAAAACATGCCAGTATGTTAGACCAACTGGCGGCGAAGCTGTAATTGTGAGGATATAATGGCTGACTTATCAACCTTAGCACGACCGTACGCTAAAGCCGCGTTTGACTATGCCAACGAAAACGGCGCAGTCAACGAGTGGGAAAACTTCTTACTTGTTGCTAGCACTGTTGTCAATGACAAGTCGTTCAGTACTTGGCTAGACAATCCAGCTGTTTCTGCTGAGCATAAGTCAGCTGCTTTGGTCGATCTTTATGATACGCAAGTAGCTAGCGCTAATGATTCTGCTTTTAAGCAGTTATTAAGCGAAGCTCAAGGGACTAGCCTTGACAGTAACGTAAGCTATCCAAAAGTATCAGTAGCACTTAGTAACTTCGTTAAACAGTTATCAGAACAAGAGCGTCTGGCGCTGCTTCCTGAAGTTTATGAGCATTATCGCCGTCACAAGGCAATAAGCTTAAAGCAGCTTGACGCATATGTGACCTCTGCCTACCCATTGACTGATGAACAGCGTCAAACGCTACAAACGCGTCTTGCTGCCTCGCTAAATGCTAGTGTAGTGATTCACGAATCAGTTGATCCAAGTCTATTGGCAGGCGCTACAATCAAAGTCGGTGACAAAGTCATTGATGATTCGATGCGCGGCAAGTTACAACAGTTAAAAACACAGCTAACTGCCTAATGCCAATCATCAATACAGTCAAATATTGACTGTATGATTATAAGAGCAATTAAGTCAGTGGGCGGGTTATCATAAATTAAAGGAAACAAGGCAATGCAACAATTGAATCCAGCGGAAATCAGTAACCTGATTAAGCAGCGTATTCAAGACCTTGATGCGGGTGCAACTGCAAAGAATGAAGGCACGATTGTCAAAGTATCTGACGGTATCGTGCAGATTCATGGTCTTGAAGATGCCATGTACGGCGAAATGATTGAGTTTGAAGGCGAAATCTACGGAATGGCTCTAAACTTAGAGCGTGATTCTGTTGGCGCGGTAGTACTTGGTGATTACCTAAAGCTGCAAGAAGGTCAAAAAGCCTATTGTACTGGTCGTATTCTTGAAGTACCAGTAGGTCCTGAGCTGTTAGGCCGTGTTGTTGATGCTTTGGGTAATCCTATTGATGGCAAAGGTCCTATCGATGCCAAGATGACTGATAAAGTCGAAAAGATCGCTCCAGGCGTTATCGACCGTCAATCAGTAGATCAACCAGTAATGACTGGTTATAAAGCTGTTGATACCATGATTCCAATCGGTCGTGGTCAGCGTGAGCTTATCATTGGTGACCGTCAGACTGGTAAAACAGCGATGGCTATCGATGCGATCATCGCACAGAAAGCTTCAGGTATTAAATGTGTATACGTGGCTATTGGACAGAAACGTTCGACTATCGCTAACGTAGTACGTAAGCTTGAGCAAACTGGCGCACTAGAATACACCACTGTTGTGGTTGCTTCAGCATCAGAGCCTGCAGCACTTCAGTATATCGCACCGTACTCAGGTTGTACGATGGGCGAATACTTCCGTGACCGCGGCGAAGATGCACTGATTGTATTTGATGATTTATCAAAGCAAGCAGTCGCTTATCGTCAGATTTCACTACTATTACGTCGTCCGCCAGGTCGTGAAGCTTATCCTGGTGACGTATTCTATTTACACTCACGCCTACTTGAGCGTGCATCACGTGTAAATGCTGATTATGTAGAAAAGTTCACTAACGGTGAAGTGAAAGGTAAAACTGGTTCTTTAACCGCACTACCAATCATTGAAACACAAGCTGGTGATGTATCTGCATTCGTACCAACCAACGTGATTTCGATCACTGATGGTCAGATCTTCCTAGAGTCTAGTTTATTCGCCTCAGGTATCCGTCCAGCAGTAAACGCTGGTATCTCGGTATCTCGTGTTGGTGGTGCCGCTCAGACTAAGATCATCAAAAAGCTATCTGGTGGTATTCGTACCGCTCTAGCTCAATATCGTGAACTAGCAGCATTTGCTCAGTTCGCATCAGATCTTGATGACGCAACTCGCGAACAGCTTGATCATGGTGAGCGTGTGACTGAATTGATGAAGCAGAAGCAGTATCAGCCGATGTCAATCTCTGAGCAAGCAGCCGTTATCTATGCTTCAAACGAAGGCTTCTTAGCTGACGTACCTGTCGAAAAGATTGGTTCTTTCGAAGAAGCGTACCTACGTTATATGCATGATGAGCAAAGTGAATTGATGCGTGAGATTGATGACACTGCGAACTACAATGATGATATCGCAGGTCGTTTAAAGTCATCTCTAGAGACCTTTAAACAAAATCACAGTTATTAATTTAACGGGTTAAGCCGAATTGGTTATAACTGTAGCTTAGAGCTGATAAAGTGGCGCGTTGTCTGACCAGATATTTGCGCCACTGTTTTAACCATTACCGGTATTAGATCGCGTAATGCCACAAGATATAAAATGTTATTCTATAATATTGATGTTGTATATCAAACGATTGTCGCATGCGCCAATGCTTTTTAACCCTCTTATATTGGAATCATTATGGCAAGCTTAAAAGAGATACGTGCCAAAGTCACCAGTATTAAAAGCACCCAGAAAATTACTCGTGCTATGCAAATGGTAGCGGCAAGTAAAATGCGCCGTGCGCAAGAGCGCATGGACGTGGGTCGCCCGTATGCTGATAGTATGCGCCGGGTTATTTCACATTTGGTGCATGCCTCATCAGACTACAAACATCCGTATATGGTATCGCGTCCAGTCAATAAGGTTGGCTATATTGTCATTACCTCTGACCGTGGCCTAGCGGGTGGTTTGAATATTAACTTATTCAAAGCCCTAACTAAAAGTATCCAAGATTATCAAGATCAGTCTGTACAAGCTGAGTTTGCAGTCATCGGTGCCAAAGGTGTGAGTTTCTTCAAAAACTTTGGTGGTAAAGTTACGTCGGCTGTGACCGATTATGGCGATAAACCAACGTTTGAACAATTGAATGCACCGGTTCAAGCAATGCTTGAAGACTATAGTAACGGTAATATTGACCGTATCTATGTGGTCTATAACCGATTCGTCAATGCGATGACTCAGAAACCAACAGTTAATCAGTTGGTTCCTCTACCAGAGCAGTCATTTGATGATGAAGACAGTGGTCTACAGACAGAACTTAGCTGGGATTATATCTACGAGCCTGACATCAAGACGTTAATTGATGAATTGCTTGGTCGCTATATTGAGTCGATTGTTTATCAAGCGGTAATGGAAAATATTGCCTCTGAGCAGTCTTCACGTATGGTTGCGATGAAAGCGGCAACAGATAATGCTGGTGACCTTATTAACGATTTACAGTTGGTTTATAACAAGCTGCGTCAAGCGGCGATTACCCGAGAAATCTCGGAAATCGTTGGCGGTGCTGCTGCTGTTTCATAATTGACTACACCTATATATAGAAGTTCAAGGAGAACGCAATGAGTAGCGGTCGTATTGTACAGATTATTGGCGCGGTTCTTGACGTTGAGTTCAACCGTAATGAAGTTCCTCAAATTTTTGATGCCTTGCAAGTAGACGGTACCGAAACTACCCTAGAAGTACAGCAACAGCTAGGTGACGGTATTGTACGTACTATTGCAATGGGTTCAACCGAAGGTTTAAAGCGTAACCTACCTGTTACTAATACTGGTGCACCTATTTCTGTGCCTGTAGGTACTGGTACGCTAGGTCGCATCATGGATGTTCTTGGTCGTCCTATCGATGAAGAAGGTCCTGTTGTTGCTGACGAAAAATGGTCTATCCACCGTGAAGCGCCAAGCTACGCGGATCAGTCGAACAGTACTGAGCTACTAGAGACTGGTATTAAAGTTATCGATCTACTTTGCCCGTTTGCTAAAGGCGGTAAAGTTGGTCTGTTCGGTGGTGCTGGTGTTGGTAAAACCGTTAACATGATGGAGCTGATTAACAACATCGCTCTAAAACATGAAGGTTTGTCAGTATTTGCTGGTGTTGGTGAGCGTACTCGTGAAGGTAACGATTTCTATCACGAAATGCAGGAAGCTGGCGTTGTAAACACTGAAGACTTCAGTAAGTCTAAAGTAGCAATGGTGTATGGCCAGATGAATGAGCCACCGGGTAACCGTTTACGTGTTGCACTGTCTGGTTTGACCATGGCTGAGTACTTCCGTGATACCAAAGATCCTGTTACTGGTAAAGGTCGTGACGTCCTATTGTTTGTTGATAACATCTACCGTTATACACTAGCGGGTACAGAAGTATCAGCACTACTTGGTCGTATGCCGTCAGCGGTTGGTTATCAGCCAACACTAGCTGAAGAGATGGGCTTACTACAAGAACGTATTACGTCAACTCAGTCAGGCTCTATTACTTCAGTTCAGGCGGTATACGTACCTGCGGATGATTTGACCGATCCATCACCTGCTACAACGTTTGCTCACTTGGATGCAACAGTTGTACTAAGCCGTGATATCGCATCACAAGGTATCTATCCTGCGGTTGATCCATTGGATTCAACATCACGTCAGTTAGATCCACAAGTAATCGGTGAAGATCATTACAATGTTGCTCGTGGTGTTCAGGAAGTTCTACAGCGTTATAAAGAGCTTAAAGACATCATCGCTATCTTGGGTATGGATGAGTTATCAGAAGAAGATAAACTGGTTGTTTATCGTGCTCGTAAGATTCAGCGCTTCTTGTCTCAGCCATTCCACGTAGCTGAAGTCTTCACTGGTGCACCTGGTAAATACGTACCATTACGCGATACTATTGCTAGCTTTAAAGCAATCATCGCTGGTGAATACGATGACCTACCAGAGCAGGCGTTCTACATGGCTGGTAGCATCGATGAAGTAGTCGCTAAAGCTGAAAAAATGAAGTCTAAGTCAGCGTAAGTTGTATGAGCATAAGCTAACGAGTAGATATAATATAAATCTTGTATCTACTCTTCAGTAACGCATCGCAGTTTTACTGTTTTTTGATCGCGCTTTGATGGTAAGGAATTAAGTATGGCAACGTTACAATGTCGCGTCGTAAGTGCTCGTGAAGAGTTGTATTCAGGCGAAATTAGCATGTTAATAGCTACTGGTACCGAAGGCGAGATTGGTGTATTGCCAGGTCACACACCGCTTATTACTTTGCTAAAGCCAGGTGCAATGCGAGTGCAAACACCAAACGGTGAAGAAGAAGTAATTTACGTCTCAGGTGGCGTACTAGAAGTACAGCCTAAGATGGTTACGGTATTGGCTGATACAGCCATGCGTGCACACAATCTTGACGAAAGCAAAATCGTCGAAGCACGTAAAAAGGCTGAGCAAATGTTAGTTAACCAGTCTGATACGCTACAAACCAATGCGGCTTTGGCCTCACTTGCAGAGTCTGTAGGACAATTACAGACTATTCGTAAGTACAAAAACCGCGCATAGTTTATTACTGATAGCTCTAGCCAATCATTTAGAGTTATCGCTATAAGTAATGATAAAAAGACAGTCCATTATATGGGCTGTTTTTTTATGTCTATTCATTATGAAATTAACGGTTCTGCATTGAATACACATGATTATCACTTGGATAATATTTGTGGCAGTTCACTCTATTCTCAGGAAAAATCTTTTATTATCAATGAATCATCGCCTATTGGAGTTTTCTTAAAAAGACACTGGCGACAACGGTAATATATGGTTATATTAGACATAACGTATTATAAGCAACGAGCAGTAATTGTACGCGATAACGTTGGCTCGATGGTTTGGATAATTAGCAACCGATAGATAATACAGATTGCAATGTACTAACGAAGTAATTGACGTAATTTCTGGACGCAAACTAAAGTTTTGATAGGGGTAGTTTATAGGTTTTGTTACCGACTATCAGCTATAGTATAGGAAGCTGATAATTTAATAGTATACTGTGCTACCAAGTTTGTAACAGCTATACGAACATCAATTGTGCCACTATATGGTGCTATTAATTTTACCGCTCTTACTTTTACTGCTTTTAAATTAGATGTATTAGAGGATATAACAATGACAACGAATGAAGAAGACAACACCCCCCGAATCTTGATTGTTGAAGATGATGAGCGTCTGGCCATGTTGACTCAAGATTACTTGGTCAAAAATGGTTTAGAAGTGGCAATTGAAACTGATGGTAATCGTGCTATTCGCCGTATCGTCAATGAGCAGCCAGATATGGTTGTACTTGATGTTATGCTACCTGGTAGCGATGGTTTGACCGTATGCCGTGAAGTACGCCCGCATTATCAAAATCCAATTTTGATGTTGACTGCACGTACTGAAGACATGGATCAGGTATTGGGTCTTGAGATGGGTGCTGACGATTATGTTGCCAAGCCTGCTCAGCCACGTGTATTGCTTGCCCGTATTCGTGCGCTACTGCGCCGCTCAGAAAATGCACCATCAGAAGATGTGCCACAACGTCTAGAGTTTGGTGAGTTAGTCATTGATAACGGTGGTCGTTCAGTTAATCTAGGTGATGAGTTCGTCGATTTCACCAGTGCTGAATATGATTTACTATGGTTGCTTGCTTCTAATGCAGGTCGTATTCTATCTCGTGAAGATATCTTTGAGCGTCTACGCGGTATTGAGTATGATGGTCAAGATCGTTCAATTGACGTACGTATCTCACGTATTCGTCCAAAAATCGGTGATGATCCAGAAAATCCAAAACGTATCAAGACCGTACGTAGTAAAGGCTACCTGTTCGTGAAAGAAGGTAACTAGGTCGAACTGATTCATATAATCATGAAATATTGAGAATCACTTCACAAAAAAACCAGCCATTATGCTGGTTTTTTTGTGGCTAAATTTTAATTTTTAAACTTAAATGTAGTGTTATGTGGTTTAATTAAGCACTTATTATAGACGCGAACTAAATGCATAAAATGTCTATTCTGTTTGGATGATCATTGCACATCCATTAAAATGTACCATTTAGCGTCTGATAATCCTATTCAACAGTGTTCGATATCAATTACATAGCAGCGATTATATGCTAGATGATGTCAGCAGTTTTTATCTATTAAGTTGGTCACGGCACGTATGTCATTAGTCTCTTCTTTAAAACACAGTATTTTTGTTCGTATCTATGCTGGACTACTCATAGTCTGTTTGTGCGTAGCATTGTTTGCGCAGTTATTGATGGGTACTATCAATAAGGAGCGTGTACAGTCCTACCGTGAAAACATGGCAATGGGGGCTTTTCATTTGGTGAGCGAAGGTATCTCTCACCAAAACACTGTAGAAGAGCGGGAATACTGGTTGTCTGATGCCAGTAGTTTGTTTGGTGCAAATTTTAAAATCATACCTATTGATGACATAGATTTTACCGCAAGCGAGCTGAGACGTTTTGAAAATGACAATACCGTTGTGCGTTATGTCGAACAGCCTGTGTATGCAGATGTTTATTATCGCTTGCCGGATAATGAGAATGTCCTAACAGCACGGATATCGGAGGTTACGGAGCAGCAAGTCAGAGCAATTGCTGTCTTTTTATTGGATGATTTGTCTTATGAAGTCACCTTGTCTGATAAACGTGCACGCTTGGCCGAACTTGAGGAGAAATTTTCTTTTCCTCTGGCATTTGTGCCTGTTAACACGCTCGATTTAGATTCAGATCAAATGTCACGCCTACGCCGCGATGAAGTGGTCATCTCATTACAAGACCCTAATAGTAGTACCAGTAGCTCAGCCATCAAGATAGTGGTTCCGTCTGAAATCAATGATATGGCAGTCTTGATAGGGCCTGTACCCTTATTTAACTGGTTTCCACTTAATTTGATTATTAGTATGATCCTGATTAGTATGTTTTTAATCAGTTTGGGTGTTTATGCGCTCATTTTTCCACTTGAGCGCAAGCTACAGCTGATTCAAGTTGGTGTTAATGAGGTGAGTAAAGGCAACCTTGATATTCAAGTACAGGTTATTGGTCAAGATGAAATAGCACGTTTGTCAGCGACTTTTAATGCCATGACCTCGCATATTAAGCGTTTGATTGAATCACAGCGAGAGCTTACCCGAGCGGTTTCACATGAGCTTCGTACTCCAGTGGCTCGTATTCGATTTGCCGTAGATATGCTTGCTGATACAGATGACGAAGACTCACGTTTTATGCAGCGTGATTATATTGATGAAGATATTGAATCGCTTAATGGTTTGATTGATGAAATTTTGACCTATGCTAAGCTTGAGGAAGGGTCACCAAAGTTAGATTTAGAACCAGTAAACTTAAGAGAGCTGTTAGAGCAGATCGAGCGCGAAACCAATGCGCTAGGTAAACCTATCAAAATAGTAACCAGTTTGCCAAATGCAAAAGTAACAGCAGTGGCAGATAGACGCTACTTACACCGTGTGATTCAAAATCTTGCAGGTAATGCATTACGCTATGCAGAAACAACCATTATCATTAGTGCTGGTGTCAAAAAAGGCAATGCCTTCGTTAGTGTCGAAGATGATGGACATGGTATTCCTGAAGCAGATCGCGAAAAAGTATTCATTCCATTCTCACGCTTAGATGACAGCCGTACACGCGCGTCAGGTGGCTATGGCCTAGGCTTGTCTATTGTATCGCGTATTGCCTTTTGGTTTAATGGTAGTATGAAGGTAGATGAGAGTCGTGAGTTGGGCGGTGCAAGGTTTGTGATGACATGGCCTATCAAACCATTGACGCAAATTCTGGCTGCTGATGAATTGATGCAGGAGAAAAGCGAGCGCGACTTCGATACTAAGTTGTCAGATTAGACCAAGTTATACGGCTAAGCTATAAGAGCAAGCTATCAGACTAAGTTATCATACTACGCCATAATTATTAGTCATGTTCCTAAAGAGAATCAGCGTCATCTTAACGGTATAACACGATAGCGCTTTATAGCTAGGTGACGCACTTGTCGCTATTTTTAAGACAGTTGGACAATGTCATAGGAGGCATAGGATGCCATATTTATTTGGTGGCTTGGTAGTGTTGAATGCGATTACGCTAGGCTATTATTTATTTTTAAAACAGCCGTCAATGACCCAAACACTACAAACAGCTCAGGCTGAAATTACCCAGCCATTAGCTTTTACTAACAGTGCTGAGTATATTCCACCGGCTATTGGTAGCAAAGACTAGCGTTGACCTCTTTGCTTATTCAAATTAAAGTTTCATCGCTATTTTGAATTTGTCACCGTACTGTCTACCTCAGATACCTCTTCTACGTCAGCCGCTAATGTCGTATCTCCAGCGACTTTAGAGAGTAGGGGAATACGTACGCATACTTGTAGCCCACCTTCAGGGTGGTTGATGGCTTCGACGGTACCGTGATGTAATCGTGCAATACGATCAACAATCGCAAGACCTAGTCCGCTACCTTGGGTAGTCCGTGCCGTCTCTCCACGTTCAAACGGTTGCATAATCCGCTCTAATTGATCGTCGGCGACGCCATCACCGCAATCTCGTACACAAATCACTAGTTGTTCTTGAGCTTCTTTGTTCACCACATTTTCGCTGACCACATCCGTATCTTCGTCTTCGATAGTTTCGATAAATGTCGGTATAACCGTAGCCGATAAATAAATAGGTGGCTTTCCATAACGATTGGCATTGTTGACCAAGTTGATAATCAGACGCTTGATGGATAATGGACGTACGGGAACGACCTTGTCGCATTCTGACTCATATACAAACTTCATAGGCGCAAACTGCACCATGATTTCGTTAAATATAGTGTCTAGATTGGTCAAACTGACTGGCTCATCAGAACCATCTTTCATAAATGAGATGAACTGCTCCAAAATAGCATCCATATCCTCAATATCGTAGATTAGCCCTTCACGAAAGAAGTCATCTGGTAGCATCTCTGCGGTCAAACGCATACGTGTCAACGGCGTCCGCAAATCATGTGAGATGCCCGCGAGCATAATAGTTCGCTCTTTTTGCGCTTGATTCAATGTCGTAAACAGTCGGTTAAACGCCATGTTAACTTGACGTATCTCTGTGGGGCCTTTCTGAGTGGGCAGTGTGGTTGCATGACCAAGCCTAATATAGTTAGTAGCTGCACGTTGTAGGTAGCGTAGCGGGCGATTCAACTGACGCGCTAACAGAATAATCGTGAGTAACGATAGGATAGGCAGTCCAATCAAAAACAGCACCAATAACGTTGGGCTATATTGTGAATAGTAAACCACAGGCTCACGTATCCAAAAACTGCTATCACGGCTATCTTGTACCCATAGCTGGGGTGTTGGCTTAAATTTAAAATAAACTTCTACAGGGCGGCCGAGCTGCGCACCGATTTCACGTTGTAGTACGTCAGTAAAAAAGCTCACGAATGGCTTGTCAGCGACTTCTGGAAAGTCGCTCGGATTGTTTACCACGACGACATGAGAGTGCTGGTAAATCCATTGGCGTACTTCGGGACGACCTTGCCAGTCTTTATTAACGCTATTAATCAGCTGCAACTCACTCGTTAAATAGCGTGCATGGTTTTTTAACTCTGGCAGATACAGACTGCGCCAAAAGAACAAAATCGATAAGCTCACACTGATAAGCACGATAAAGGCAACCATCAAGGTCGTTAGCCAAGTGTTGGAATAAGAGCGTGGCAGCCAACCTTTACGACGCGGCTTTGGGTTCGGAGAGATCATATGTGTCCAACAGAGTAAAAGAAAAGTTAGCGTGATATAGCGTGTAGCTCTTTAATTGCGATTGCCTTAAAGCTAGTCCGTGCATCAATCTATAGCGGTATATCATAGAATAGCATAATCAATAAATAGTACTGATACAGTATGCAATCGACGAGCGAGCCAAACAGTTATTGGAATAGATATAAAGTTAAGCTTAAGGATAAATGTATTTAGCAATCATCTATTTTTCAGAGAGAGCGACAGTAATCTATAGAATAGACCTCTTGCATAAGTCATCGCTAGCCCTCGTAACTCCGTCAACGGAGGTCAATGAACTGGTACTTTCGCAAGAGGTCTAATCTAAAGAAAAACTTTAAAAATAAGCCATTATTATCAGTTATATTTTACTTAGGTCGACATTTAAGCTATTGTTAATAAATAATTAAATATGCACAGTTTATGTTTTCAACAAATAAAGACTGTGATATAATTATGCCCTTTTTGGTATACCTGCGAAAGAGAGAATTCACATGGTTGTTATTCGTTTAGCACGGGGCGGTGCCAAGAAACGCCCATTTTATCAAGTAGTTGTTGCTGATCAACGCCGCGCGCGTGACGGTCGCTATATTGAAAACATCGGCTTTTTTAACCCACTCGCTAAAGAGTCTGAAGAAGCAGTACGCCTAAACATGGAAGCGTACAATGCGTGGATCGCAAAAGGTGCACAACCTTCAGATCGCGTTGCTTCATTAGCAAAAGCTTACAACAAGTCTGCAGCTCAAACTGAAGCAACTGCTTAAGTTTTGGTTGTTACTGAGACGTTCATAGCAAAACTATGACATGACTCAGTAGACTTTAGAATACATAGCGTAACTGGTCTGACCAGGGTGCGCCATTAACTGTTTATCGCTTTTGACGCAATTGTTTTTGCAATTGCTGTTTTAATCATTGTTAGGTTAGCTGCTATGTCATCTGTTCCAAACGCTAGTGCCCTTATGAAAATTGGTCAGCTTAAGAAGCCTTACGGCATTAAAGGCTGGCTTTGGGTATTCAGTGATACTGATGACCGTACAGCGATATTCGACATGAAGCCTTGGTGGATGAAAACTGCCACTGGCATGAAACCTTTGACTGTGAAGGCTTGGCGTGAGCAAGGAACAGGAATTGTGGCTCAATTTGAGCAGATTCCTGATCGTAATGTTGCTGAGACTATGAACGGTGTTACCGTTTGGGTCGAGCAAAACGTCCTACCTGAAACAGCTGAA
Organism: Psychrobacter sp. 4Dc; assembly: GCF_002836715.1. GTDB lineage: Bacteria > Pseudomonadota > Gammaproteobacteria > Pseudomonadales > Moraxellaceae > Psychrobacter. Next base: position 76,814 of record NZ_PJAT01000112.1, on the reverse strand, counting down.
GACGAATATTATTGGTCGGATTTGGTCAGTCTGCGCGTGATGAACGAGCAGGATGAGTATCTAGGTAATATCACTGAAATGTTTGAAACCGGTGCCCATGACATCATGCGTGTAACGGCAAATTCAGACAGTTTGGACAATGAAGAACGCCTGATTCCATGGCATAAGCAGACTGTGATAGAAGTCAATATGACTGAAAAAACAGTGCTTGTGGCATGGCCGAGTGATTACTAATAGCGTTTCTGGCTTTTTAGTCAGACGTTATTATTACTTACACCGATTGTTTTAGCCTCAACGCAAGTAGACATCAGATGTATTTTGCCGTAATTAGTATTTTTCCTGAGATGTTTGCCACGATTCGTGAATTTGGAATCACGGGCCGAGCAGTGACTCAAGAGCAAGTTACGATTGAATGCATTAATCCACGTGATTATACCACCGATAACTATCGCCGTATTGATGAGCGCCCTTATGGGGGTGGTCCTGGGATGGTGATGATGGCTGAGCCATTATCGAAAGCCATTGAGGATGCACGATTGCGTGCCAGTCAACATGGTTGCCGTGTCGATAGTGAGCACTGTCCGGTGATTTATATGTCACCGCAAGGACAGACGCTTAGTGAGAGTAGCGTAGTCAATATGACTGATTACGATGGCATGATTTTATTATGCGGTCGTTATGAAGGTATTGACGAGCGTTTACTATCACAATATGTCGATATGGAAGTATCGTTAGGTGATTACGTGTTGACTGGTGGCGAGTTGCCAGCAATGGTGCTGATGGATAGTGTGATACGTCGTCTGCCCGATATCATGGGTGATGACAAGTCAGCGGAGCAAGACTCTTTTGTCGATGGCTTGCTTGACTGTCCACACTATACTAAGCCGCATGAGTTTGCGGGTATGGCGGTTCCTGAGGTATTACTTTCAGGTCACCATGCCAATATCGCTAAGTGGCGCTTTAGTCAGCAAGTCAGTCGTACGCAAACGCGTCGTCCAGACTTATGGCAAGCGTTTACCCCAACGGTAGAGCAAGCGAAGTGGTTGAAAGCATTGGCCAAAGCAGATAAAAAGTAGATTTTTAAAACCTGACTTTATCGTTACTAGGTTTGATAAACAGTTAAGAAACAGAATTTTGAGCAATAATAAAACGAGTCATCACATAGTGGCCGTTGGTTATAACCCATTTACGTTGTGTCTCACTATAAAGAGATGCGATTAATTATTACAAACAGGTGATATGCGTTAAGCCTCTATTATCTAATGTGAGGAGATAACTCTCATGAGCAACAAGCATCCATTGGTTCAGGTCATCGAAAACGCTCAATTGCTTGAGCGCCCAAGCTTTGCACCCGGCGATACCGTTGTGGTACAAGTAAAAGTACGTGAAGGTGAGCGTGAGCGTTTACAGGCGTTTGAAGGCGTTGTAATTGCTAAGCGTAACCGCGGTTTAAACTCAGCGTTTACCGTACGTAAAATCTCAAGCGGCGTTGGCGTTGAGCGTGCATTCCAATTGCACTCACCAATCATCGATAGCATCGAAGTGAAACGTCGCGGTGCTGTTCGCCGTGCGAAACTGTACTACTTACGTGAGCGTTCTGGTAAATCAGCACGTATCCGCGAAAAACTTGCGCCACGTCCAGCTCAGAAAAAAACTGACGCTGGCGTACCTGATGCAGTTGATACTGCACCTGGTATCTAAGCACAAGTTTGCCGTTTTGAGTTAGTCCTATAATTTTAGTATTGGCTCAAGACAAGGTAATAGTAGATACAAGCCCTTATTCATAGGTTTATTTATAAATAAGCGGGCCATACCAAAAAAGACGAAACCCCAATCTATGCGCAAGCTAGATTGGGGTTTTTGTATGTATAACATTAATAATTTAAGTTTTATCAGCTCTGACAGTGCCAGTTATAAGCTAAAACTTATTGAGCATCAAACGTATCGATGCGGTTGATTTGCTCTTTGGACTTACTGTATTTGCGCAGTCTAATGTATAACGTCTTGGTAACGGTTGCGATTAGCTTTTGCTGCTCATCAACGATGTCGACTTTATACTCACGGAATACTGCTTCGCCTCCTTTTGCTAGCTCTTGAATAGTAATAATTTCAGAGCTAGGTATTTTCATGCGCGCAGTGACCTTGCTATTGCCAGGCGCAACAAAATCAATGTGCGAGCTTTTGTCCCACACTACATAATTGCTACCCAGTTGATGCATCAGCATAAGCATATAAAAAGGGTCAACCATCGAATACAAGCTACCACCGAACTGAGTACCGACGATATTTTTGTTCAGAGTATTTAGTCCCATGCTTACCACACATAAACCCTGATCGAGACTGATATGATCGATTTTGATACCTGCGCCAATGTATGGTGCATAAGTATTAAGGCGCAGCTTTAATAAGTGCGGTGTCAGCAGCGGCATGATGCTTTGCTTGGCCCGACGTTTCAAGGTCTCAAGGTTGGTAGGTAATACGCTCATAAACTTGTCCTGTTGCCTTTTTTCTCAATTTTTTGATTGTATCAATAATGCGGTTTTACACAGTGTCACTGAGAAATAAATCGATAAAAAGTATTTATCATAATTAAAAAGTACTCAGCCCGCTAGCTCTAAAGCGTAACCGAAATGACATATTTATGCCCACTTATAAGTAAAGATCGTTATTTATTATAACTATCTTTGCTATTCATCTATGTGATAAAAAATCATCTAGATGCAAATCATTATCCATAAAATGGTCATTTATCCTAATTCAAAGTCCATAACAGAGAGATTTTTTCCTCATAGTTTTCTATTAAGGTTAATTTTGTCTCAAATAGAAACTTTAGTTTATATATTATAATGAGATACATAGTATCTTTAAATGGTTTTAGGTTCGCATTTCATCAAGTCTTGGCATACAATAGTTCGCAGTTTGTAATAGGCGCTTTGGTCTATGACATTAGAGCAGAGCGTGTGCAGTCAATCAAAGACGTAATCGACACAAGGAAATGTGATGAGTAACCCTCAGACCCCCTCTTCAGGGTCTAATCCGCCGACCTCGAACGTAAACCACGACAGTCAAGTACAAGGCAGTTATGTAGATTTGCATAAGCCCAGTTCTAGTTTCGACAGTCGTGATGCTTATTTAAACCATGAATTACAAATCATGCAGCCGAAACGCTGGCGTCCTAATTTACCATTCCGTGATTACCGTTTTGAATACGAAGATACTATTCCAGCAATGGCCGCGACCATCGGTAAAGTTGTTATGGTGGGCGCCATTGCAGCAACCTTTGCAGGTCCACTTGGCCTAGGTGATGCGTTTGTTCTAGAAAACGTGCGCTATGAGCTATTGATTGTCTCTTTCTTTATTATTTTATTTTCGGGCTTTCTACTGCCGACAGCCAACCTTGCTGGTACTCACGGCCCACTAATCCCTCTGATTCCTATTGTGGTAGCAGCTGGTGGGCACCCGATGGCTTTTGGTTTGCTTATCGGTGCTTTTGGTCTGCTCCTCGCGATTAGTAAAGGGGGGAGTCTGCTTGCTAACTTGACCAGTAAAGGTGTGTGCGGTGGCCTCTTGATTTACTTGGGCTTTATCGGAACCACGTCACAGGTCAAAAATCTCTTTGCTTGGGCAGAAGGGATTGGCATGTCACATATCGCTTTCTTTATTATTCTGGCGACTATCCTGCTGTATGCATTGCTTGAGCATTGGCAGAAGCGTTGGCTCGCTGTACCGCTAAGCTGTGTGTTAGGTGGTGGTCTTGCCTTTGCATTGGGCGCACCTTTTGCGTTCAAAACAGCACCAGGTCTACCAAACATGAATCCAATGTATTGGTGGGGCGAAAATACAGGTTGGATGCTAGGTCTGCCGACGATTGAAAGCTTCATTGTAGTATTGCCGTTTGCTATTTTGGCTGTGGCGATGTGGTCACCAGATTTTTTGGGCCATCAGGTATTTCAAAAAATTAGCTATCCTAAGCGTACTGAAAAAGTGCTTATGGATATCGATGACACCATGACTAGCGCTTCATTTCGTCAGGTAGTCGGCTCTGTATTGGGCGGCGCCAACTTTGCGTCATCGTGGGGAACGTATATTGTTCCTGCGGCGATTGCTAAACGTCCAATTCCTGCCGGTGCTTTATTGACGGCTCTATTTTGTATTATCGCAGGGGTTTGGGGCTATCCAATGGATTTAGCCATCTGGCAACCAGTGATGTGTGTGGCCTTGATCGTTGGGGTGTTTATTCCATTACTAGAAGCTGGTATGGAGATGACGCGTGAAGGCAAAACCACGCAGTCTGCTGCGATTGTGGTGTTTGCCTCTGCATTGGTGAATCCTGCCTTTGGTTGGTCGCTCACGTTGTTGCTTGATAACTTGGGCTTGATTGGCTCTAAAGAGCGTAGTGCGAATTTGACTAAGATGAGCCGCTGGATCATACCGGGTATTATGTTCGTGGTACTGACAGGCGTCATGGCTATCGTCGGTATGCTACCGGGTATCCCAGCATTGATGGCAAACTTCCGTCATTAGCAGTAGGTTATTGCATAAACGATAATAGAACAAACTAAGCCGGCGAAAGCTGGCTTTTTTATGGGTAGCACTGCGATAATAATTAGCTTGTAAAACAATGACTCCCGCCCCATAACTAGCAGTATTACTAAGATTTTTAAGAGCAATAAATTCTATGGTTAATGTCTCAGAATCGAGTCCTGTCGATGATAAAAAAGCCCGTCTTAAGCATCTGATTAAACGCCTTCCTAACTTGCCAGGAGTGTATAAGATGCTGGGTAAGAACGGCGATATATTATACGTTGGTAAAGCTAAGTCGCTAAAAAGTCGGGTAAATAGCTATTTTGCCAAGACGATTGACCATCCAAAGACACGGGCGCTAGTGGCGCGGATTCATAATATTGAGACTATTATTACGCGTAGTGAGACCGAAGCGCTGTTGCTTGAACAGAATCTAATCAAGGAGCATCGTCCGCCCTATAACGTGCTGCTGCGTGATGATAAATCCTATCTTTATGTGTTTATCTCAGCCGATAAGCCTTATCCACGTTTAGCCTACGGTCGCGGCAAAGGCAATCATCAAAAGGGTCGATTCTTTGGCCCGTTTCCCTCTGCACATGCGGCAAAAGAAACGTTGGTATTGATGCAAAAGATGTTTCAAATGCGTCAATGTACTAACACCTTTTTTAAGCAGCGTCAGCGTCCTTGCCTTGAGTATCAGATTAAACGTTGTCGTGCGCCTTGTGTCGGTTTGGTATCGCCAGAAGAGTACGCAGAAGATGTGAGTAATACCATTCGTTTTCTAAAGGGCGACTCTAGTGACATCCATAGTACGCTGATTGAAAAGATGGAAGCGTCAGCTGAAGCATTAGATTTCGAAAAGGCGGTATTTTATCGCGATCAGCTGTCTATGTTACGTGAAGTACAAGCAAGGCAAGCGGTCTATACCGTACAAGGTGAGGCAGATGTGATTGCGATTGCTAGTCAGGCTGGCATGACTTGTGTGAACGTACTGACGGTACGTGGCGGTCGTGTGTTGGGCGGGAAAAACTATTTCCCTGATGTGGATAGTAGTGAGTCGCTAGCGGATAATTTATCGGCTTTTATTACGTCATTTTATTTCCAAGTGACCGATGATTTGCCCGCTGAAATCATATTGAGCCATCAGATACCAGATCAAGTGGCAGTTAGTGAAGCATTGGCAACGCATTTCGGCAACAAGGTGGTCATCAAGACCAATGTGCGTGAGCACCGTTCAGAGTGGCTGGACTTAGCAACACTAAATACCAGTAATGCATTAAAAACCAAGCTTGGCGATTATCTAGAGCTACATGCGCGCTTTGGTGTGCTAAAAGACGTACTGGCGACTGTCACCGATCGGACGATTGATCGCATTGAGTGCTTCGATATCTCACATACGATGGGTGAGGCGACCATTGGTAGCTGCGTGGTGTTTGACCAAGGTGGCTCGCGCCGTCGCGATTACCGTCAGTATGCTATCCATGATATCCAAGGTGGCGATGATTATGCGGCGATGAAACAAGTGCTGACCAGACGTTATAAAAAGCAGCCGTTGCCGGATTTACTATTGGTTGATGGTGGTAAAGGTCAGCTTGGCATTGCTAAAGAAGTATTAACTGAGTTAGGTATTCTTGGCGATACCTTGCTCATCAGTGTGGCAAAAGGGGAAGGGCGCAAGGCTGGGCTTGAGGTATTGCACTTTATCGATCACGAACCGTTAGATTTACCGATGGATAGCAAAGCATTGCACTTGCTGATGCATATTCGTGATGAGGCGCATCGTTTTGCGATTACTGCTCACCGTAAAAAACGCGATAAGCGTCGCTCGTCATCAGTATTAGAGGTAATACCGGGACTGGGTGAGAAACGTCGTCGTGACTTGCTCAATCACTTTGGTGGTATGCAGCAGCTGCTTGGTGCTTCACAGCAGGAGTTGGCAGGCGTACAAGGTATCGGACCAGTACTCGCAAAAACGGTTTATAAAGTATTGCATGAGTAAAGAGTTAGATATTATCAAGCATCAGTTTTTATCTTATTAATTGACTATAAATAAGACTGTGTGAAGATTAAAAAAAAGGGGCAGTCTTGGATAATTTTACTTATCCAAGATTGCCCCTTTTTTAATAGGCTTTTACTACTTATCAGTTTCTACTTTATAAGTGGTAAATTTAAAGCTTAAATCGCTTTTTTCATCGTGCATCTGCTCAGACTCGTCTGCTACTTTAAAGCGTTCTGGCAGCTCAGGGTAAAATGCATCGCCGTCTGCAATATCAGTATTTACATGAGTCAGCTCAATACGGTCGGTGTACATCAGAGCATCACTAAATACGCGCTCTCCGCCAATTACCCAAATCGTATCGAGATGCGCGCCATGTGCTAGGCTAGCTGCCTGTGTCAGAGCGTCGTCTAGGTTGTGTACCACATAAGCATTGCTGCTATCTGTAAGACCTTTCGTCTCAGCATAATCCATCTGTGTCGTAACAATAAAGCTCACACGCTTTGGTAATGGTTTGCTACCCATCGACTCAAATGTCTTACGACCCATGATCACAATACCTTGAATCTTACTATCATTTTCTTTGGTCGTCATGCTTTTGAAATGTTGCAAATCTGCTGAGATATGCCACGGTAGCTCATTGTTTTTGCCGATACAACGATTGCTACTAATAGCAGCGATTTGGGCAACTTCGGTATGGGCATAGCTCATAATATATCCTTTTTATTATATTCTTAAGTTTTACTTTTATTTAGCGTAGTTAATCAAACTAACTTTATACGGCAACTTTGGCTTTGATAGCAGGGTGCGACTCATAGTCATTGACGCTAATGTCTTCGTACTCAAACGCAAATATGTCTTTAACATCAGGATTCAAAGACAATGTCGGCAGTTTATATAGCGAGCGTGTTAACTGTAGCTCAGCCTGTTCACGGTGGTTTTGATAGATATGGCAATCACCACCTGTCCAAACAAACTCTCCAACTTCTAGACCACACACCTGCGCGATCATATGAGTCAATAGCGCATAGCTCGCAATGTTGAAAGGCACACCTAAAAATAAGTCAGCCGAACGCTGATACAGCTGGCATGACAGCTTATTGTCTGCGACAAAGAACTGAAATAACGTATGACATGGTGGTAGGGCTACTTGCTCTGCCTCACCTGGATTCCAGCCTGACACAATCAAGCGGCGCGAGTTAGGGTTTGTTTTGATTTGCTCAACGACCTGTGCGATTTGATCGACGCCATCAGCGTTATAACTGGCATCTTCATTTTTGGTCGCGCCGTAGTTACGCCATTGATGACCATAGATAGGACCCAAATCACCAGCAGGTCTGTTGAAGCGTGCTGTCTGTTCTGCTGTCGCCCACTCATTCCAGATACGAACATTATTCTGTTGTAGATAATCGACATGAGTGCTGCCACTTAAAAACCATAATAGTTCATAAGCGATAGATTTAAAGTGAACCTTTTTGGTCGTTAGCAGTGGAAAGCCATCTGCTAAGTCAAAGCGTAGCTGCGCGCCAAAATGGCTAAGCGTACCAGTACCAGTACGATCGCCTTTTTCGCTGCCATTGTCGAGAACGTGGCGTAGTAAATCTAAATAGCCTTGCTCGTTATTACTTTGGGTGCCATTGATCATAAAATGCTCTTTAGTTACTGCTGACAGTACATACAGGCTAGATGGATAGTCGATATATACACTGTCATTATTGAAAGTATTGCTAGGATAAGCGTTTTGACAGCTTACCCTATTTTAAGTCATCAACCTTTATCACAAAAGGGTAGGCTTAATAAGCAGCTTGCTTACCCCAGTCGTAGATGCCACGTTTGTAAGCGTAACCGATCAAGAACAGACCGATAATTATCATTGGGGCGCTTAGTATCTGACCTTTGGTCATCCAACCCAGCAAGATGAATCCTTGGTCGATGTCTGGCTGGCGAAAGAACTCAATGATAAAGCGGCTAAAGCCATAACCAAGCATAAAGACACCGGTCACTGCCATCCGAGGACGGGGCTTCGATGAGTACCACCACAAGAATAGAAATAACAGGAGACCTTCTGCAAGGGCTTCATACAGTTGCGACGGGTGACGAGGCAACAGGTACTGACCATTGACTTCAGTCATCAGATCTTGTAGCGCAGGATTAGCTTGTAGCTGCTGCATATCAACACTAGCGGCCTGCGGGAAGTAGGTCAACCAGTTATAGCCACCGTCAGATATGCGGCCCCATAGTTCGGCATTGATGTAATTACCAATACGTCCGAACAATAAACCAGTTGGTACGCAGGGAACGACAAAATCGAGCACTTGGAAAGGTGTCTTTTTATATTTGCGGGCAAAATACAGCATACCCAACATGACACCAATCAGACCGCCATGGAATGACATACCGCCTTCCCAGACCTTGAACAGATAGGCAGGGTTTTGGAGTAGCTCACCGAACTGATAAAATAATACATAGCCGACACGGCCACCTAATATCACACCAAGTGCGCCAAAAAACACTAGGTCAGAGACCATATCTGTCGTCCAGCCTTCACGCTTGGTACTGCGGTGCCATGCCAGTCCGTAAGCGGCGGCAAATGCCAACAAATACATCAGCCCATACCAATGGACTTCGACAGGTCCAACTGCTAATGCTACAGGATCGTACTGAGGATGAATCATCATAAGGGCATCATAATATTGATAATAAAATGCTGACTATAATAGCAAATTTCGTTCAATGGGCATACACAATTGCTATGACGCCAATCAGAGGATATTGGTAATGTGAGTTTTTGAAATGGCACAGAATATATAGGCTAAGAGTCAAAAAATAAGAAGTGAGGTAAAAAGTGACTTTAATTAAGGAGTGTTTTCGTGATGATATGTAATCTTGGTAGCTAGCAGCTCAGAATAAAAGCGTGATTTCTGTTGTTTTAAGCGGTCACTACCAAGTGTTCGTAAATAAACGCAGTTAAGCCAATATAGCTAAGTAAATGCAGCTAGATGGCGACTAAGTCTTGTACTTTGTTTTCGACCATCGTGTCGCCTGCGCCTTGTGAGACTACCTTGCCGCGTGATAATACCGTGTAATTGTCAGCAAGATCTTCGGCGAATTCATAGAACTGCTCAACCAGTACAATGGCCATGTCACCTTTGTCAGCCAAGTCACGTAGTACTCGGCCAATATCTTTGATGATAGAAGGCTGTATACCCTCAGTTGGCTCATCTAAAATTAACACAGTCGGCTCGGAGGCTAAGGCACGGGCGATAGCAAGTTGCTGCTGCTGACCACCAGACAAATCACCACCGCGGCGATGTTTCATCTCATCGAGTACCGGAAAAATATCGTATAAATGCTTGGGTACATGTTTGGCCTTACTGCGTGAAAACTTGGCCATACCAATTAATATGTTATCTTCTACCGTCAGTGTCGAAAAAATATCGCGGCCTTGTGGTACATAAGCCAATCCTGCTCGTACCCGTTGCTCTGGAGACATCTTGCTGATGTCTTTATCATTAAGCAAAATTTCTCCTGATTTAATCGGTAGTATCCCCATCAGGCATTTAAGCAGAGTAGTTTTGCCCACGCCATTACGTCCAAGTACCACGCTGCATGCGCCTACAGGCGCTGTAAACGAGACATCTCGTAAAATATGACTGCCGCCGTAATACTGGTTGATATCGTTCACTTGTAACATGGCTGTCTCCTAAACTCTAAAACTTTTCTAATATTTCAAAGGGAATGTTCGTTTGGCTCGTCTAGATGATACGTTTAGCTATCGACCTAAGTAGGACTCAATCACTGCTTCATTGGCTTGCACTTCCGCTAACGTACCTTCGGCCAAAATCGCCCCTTGTGCCAATACTGTGACTTTTTCACTGATAGCATCGATAAAGGTCATGTCATGCTCAACTACTACTAAGGTATGATTCTTTTTAAGGCGTAGACACAGCTCAGCGGTATGTTCAGTTTCTGCATCAGTCATACCGGCCACAGGCTCATCAAGCAGAATTAGCTTGGGGCTTTGCATCAAAAGCATGCCAATCTCTAGCCATTGCTTTTGTCCATGTGAGAGCAAGCCAGCAGGTTTATTGATCTTATCGATCAGGCGAATTTGTTGTAGGGTCGCGTCGAGGGTATCGCGAGTATCGGCATTGAGTTTGTTAAATAAGCTTTTAACCACACGTTTGTCTTTTGGCGCAGCAAGTAACAGATTATCCATTACCGTAAAATTCTCAAAGACAGTAGGTTTTTGAAACTTACGGCCGATACCTGCTTCAGCGATTTGTTCGGTAGATAAGCTGGCAAGGTTGTGAGTCTGACCAAAAAACACGCTGCCTTCGGTAGGGCGGGTTTTACCTGTAATGACATCCATTAGTGTGGTTTTGCCAGCGCCGTTGGGGCCGATGATACAGCGTAGCTCGCCTTCTTCGATATAGAGTGACAGATTGTTGAGTGCGCGAAACGAATCAAACCAAACACTTAAATCTTCTAAATATAATGCAATACCATGGCTAAAATCGACGCCAGATTTTTTGGGATGACTGAGACCGTCACGTCCATCAGTATGATCATATTCAGACAGCGCCTTAGTCGATTGTTCGGTCGATGGTGATTTATCATTTAGCATTATTGTTTCTCCTTTTTGAAGCGATCGAACAAGCCCATAATGCCATTGGGTAAAAATAACGTCACGACGACGAACAGTCCGCCTAATATCAATAGCCAAAACTCAGGGTAGGCGACGGTAAAGTAGGTTTTCACAGCATTTACCACACCAGTTCCTAAAATCGCGCCAATTAAGCTTCCTCGACCACCAGTCGCTACCCAGACGGCTATCTCAATTGAGTTCACTGGGTTCATCTCACTCGGATTGATAATTCCGACTTGTGGCACGTATAGCGCACCAGCGACACCAGCGATGACAGCGGATAATACCCAAGCGGATAGCTTGTACCATAATGTACGGTAGCCCAAATATTGCAGGCGGTTTTCGCTGTCACGAATCGCACCAAGTACTCGACCATAAGGTTGGTTCATTAAATGACGCAAACCCATATAAGAAATTAACAATGCTAAGGCCGTGACAAAGCACAGCATTGAACGAGTAGAGGCAGCGGTAATGTCGTAGCCGAGAAGGGTGGTAAAACCAGTAAAGCCGTTATTGCCGCCGAAGCCTGTCTCATTACGGAAGAACAGTAAGGCTGCCGCGTAGACCATGGCTTGAGTGATGATAGAAAAATAAACGCCTTTAATTTTTGAGCGGAAAGCAAAAAAACCAAATATAAAAGCAACTAATCCAGGTACTAATACGACCAGTGCGACTGCCCACCAAAAATGCTGCGTGCCAGCCCAATACCAGGGCATTTCAGTCCAGCTCAAAAAACGCATAAAATCAGGAAGCGCGTCGCCAGCAGTCTCACGTGTTAGGTACATGCCAAACGCATAGCCACCTAAGGCAAAATACAAGCCATGTCCCAAGCTCAAAATACCGGCATAGCCCCAAACGAGATCTAGCGCCAATGCCACCATCGCTAGCGCCATGATTTTACCAATCAGGGTAATCCAGTAGGCTGAAAGGTGAAAAGCTGAAGTCTCCGGCATAAGATGTAGCCAAGGTAGTATCAATAGTATGGCAAAACATAAGCCAATTAAAACAGCACTACGCGGCGTATCAGACAGTAATTTGGTCAGTATCATAGAAGTCTCCTTATTCGACAAAGCGGCCTTTGAGTGCAAATAAACCTTGTGGCCGTTTCTGAATAAACAGAATCACAAGAACCAACAACACAATCTTTGCCAATACCGCACCGATACCAATCTCAAGTATCGTACCGCTGACTCCAAGTCCTAAGGCGGCTAGTACAGCTCCCCATACTTGGCCGACACCGCCGACGACGACAACTAAAAACGTATCAATGATATAGGTTTGACCCAAATCAGGACCCACATTGCCCACTTGAGCAAGCGCGCAGCCTGCCATGCCTGCAAGTCCAGAACCTAAACCAAATGCCATCATATCGATACGTGCAGAGGGGATACCGACAGCACGTGCCATTTGGCGATTTTGGGTGACAGCTCGTATAAACAATCCAAAGCGCGTTTTGTTGAGTAAGTACACCAATAGCGCCACGACGATGACGGTAAAACCAATAATGGCAATACGGTTGTAAGGCAGTACTAAACTTGATGACACCTGATAGGCGCCGCTTAACCATGCCACGTTACTGACTTCAACATTCTGCGCACCGAAAATCATCCGTACTAACTGCATCAAAATCAGACTGACGCCAAAGGTCGCTAGTAAAGTCTCTAGCTCACGACCATATAGTGGGCGAATCACAATGCGTTCAATAATCATACCGATGACAGCGCTGACTAAAAAAGCGGCTGGAATAGCGGCAAGCAAATACCAACCTGCCATATCTGGCATATAAGCTTGAAAGAAGTTTTGTACCATATAAGTGGTATAAGCCCCGATCATAATCAGCTCACCGTGCGCCATATTAATTACGCCAAGCAAGCCAAAGGTAATGGCGAGACCAAGTGCGGCGAGCAGTAAAATACTGGCGGTACTCATACCGGTGAAGATATGGCCGGTCCATGTGCTGATTTCGATACGGCGTGACACGCTAGATTCAGCATCGATAAGTGCAGCTTTAAGCGAGGCATCTAAGTTATCCGCAGCGAAGGCAGATTCAATATCGACCAAAACTTGTGGGTTATCACTATCAGCAAGTAGCTTTACGGCTGCGATTTGAGTGGGTAGGTCACCGTTTTTGAAATCAATACGAGCTTGTAGTGCGGTTAGTGCTTTTTGAACTTTAGCGCTGTCTTCATTTGCCGCTGCTGTCGTAATAATGGCTGGATCTACTTGGTCAATATTGTCAGCCAAAATCTCTACAGCTTGCAGGCGCTGTGCGGGCTTGTCAGAAGCCAGCTTTACCTTAGCCTGTCCAAAGATAAGCGCTGAGCGAAGGGCATTAGTCAGGGTGATTTGTGATAAATCACTTGGCCAATCGTCAGTCTCTTTTTTATCAGGATAAGTAAACAGCTGATCTTCTTTATTCAATAAATACGTTTGCCCACCGTTGCCTTGATATAGCTCATCATTGGCAATAAATTCAACCAAACTATCTAAACTCTCAACGGATCCTGGCCAATCACTTAGCATGGCTTGGCGCTTACTAAAATCGCCGGCCACGAATTGTTGAATGGCATCACCTGAGCTTGTAGTTGCTGTTGAAATATTTGAGGTGCTGGCTTGAGTAGAAGTAGATACGTTCGCAGTCGTGACCAGTGATTGCTCACTATGAACGGTATTCGTATCGTGGTCATGTACCTGACCATCATGATCCGCATACGCTGTGGTGGTGAAAGTTGTTATGCATAATGCTATCAATGCAAGTAACCGCAGAGGCACATAAATTGAAAAACGAGCCGCCTGCTGCATGACTTCACTGACTGATGCTTGTGGGTTATTACCATTTTTAGACGATGTTTGCCCTACAAACGGGCGTAAAGTATGGTGCTGCATGTGCGGCTCCCTGTTTTTCACAGACAACAAACCCTTAGCCACTACTACTTAACGGATTAAGCGATAGAAGAGTTGATAAGGTTTGGTGTTATTTAAAAGTTGAGAATAAGTGTTGAAAATAAATGTGAAAAGTAGGCGTTAGGATTGTTATTAGTGTCATTTATCCATCCGCCTACTATTCAATTACTATCCACGTGCTTTTCAGTATCATTTTATTTTTAGGGCAGCTTATTTAGGAATGTACTCGCTCCAAGGCTGCGCTTGGATAACTTCTGGCGTTTTGAAAATCGTATCAAACTGTCCGTCGGCACGAATTTGACCAATCATGACAGGCTTCCATAGGTGATGGTTTTCTTCATCCATTTTTAGCGTGTAGCCAGAAGGTGCGTCGAACGTTTGTCCCGCCATGCTAATACGTACTTTATCGACATCAGTCGTACCGGCTTTTTCGACAGCTTGCTTCCACATGTTGATACCGACATAAGTCGCTTCCATTGGATCATTGGTCACGACTTTTTCAGCATTCGGTAGTTTTTGGTCCAATGCATACTGCTTATAGCGTTTGGTGAAGGCACTGTTGGTTGGGTTTTTGATCGACATAAAGTAGTTCCACGCCGCCAAATGCCCTTGTAGCAGACTGGTATCGATACCGCGTAGCTCTTCTTCACCGACAGAGAATGCCATGACTGGAATGTCTGACGCTTTGATACCTTGGTTCGCTAGTTCACGATAGAACGGAACGTTTGAATCGCCATTGATGGTCGAGATAACCGCGGTCTTTTTGCCCGTTGAGAACTTTTTAACGTTAGATACGATGGTTTGGTAGTTGCTAAAACCAAATGGCGTGTACTCTTCCATGATGTCTGCATCAGCCACGCCTTTTGATTTCAAAAATGCCTTTAAAATCTGGTTGGTGGTGCGTGGATAAACGTAATCAGTACCTAACAATACAAAGCGCTCTGCACCGCCGCCTTCTTCGCTCATCAAATACTCGACCGCTGGAATGGCTTGCTGGTTTGGTGCCGCACCAGTGTAAAAGATATTTTCTGATTGCTCTTGTCCTTCGTACTGCACTGGATAGAACATCAATCCGTTTAACTCTTCAACTACAGGCAACACGGATTTGCGTGATACTGAGGTCCAGCCACCAAATATGACATCCACTTGATCTTGAGTAATTAGCTGGCGGGCTTTTTCAGCGAATAATGGCCAATCAGAAGCAGGGTCAACGACGACTGGTTCGAGTTGCTTGCCTAGCACGCCGCCATTGGCATTGATTTCATCAATCGTCATCAACGCGGTGTCTTTTAGAGAGGTTTCAGAGATGGCCATGGTGCCAGACAACGAATGTAATATGCCGACTTTAATGGTGTCGCCATCAGCAGCAGGCTCAGTGGTTGTTTCTGTACTCGTTTCTGTACTCGTTTCAGCGGTTGTCTCTGTCGATGCCGTAGTTTCGGCAGGTTTTTGACATCCAATAAGGCTTAAGCTGCCAACGACAGCTACCGCTAGTAACGATAAACGCGATTTGATTTTTCCGTGTGATTGAGGGGCTACTACTTGAGTATTGGCTAAAGTTGGTAACGAAAACATGGACATCTCCTAAATAAACACAAAAGATAAAATATGGCTCCTGAACACTTATTAAGAGTTCAAGTTCCGTGCCAAGTAGAAAAAGCCAATAATCGTGTAATAATTGAGCAATAATTAAGTATTGTTTAATATATTCATTAATTTAGTGCAGGAAGGTTAATAAACTGCACCATAAAGGGGAGATGAACAAAAAAATGGTGCAGTATTAAAAAACAAATTTTAAAAATTGAATAGCTATCATATGAAGAGATTTATCGTTAAAAGTGCTTATTGCTAAAAGTGCAGTCTGCCAAAAGCATTTATTGCCAAAGACCTGTAAAACGGCTACGGTAATATCTCTAAGATAGTTGCTATTTTGCGCGTTGAGCCAATGCGTGACTGCCATGAGGGATTTTACTGCTAAGGAATGATGTATGAACGCACAATTAACAGAGTCATCTGTCTCAACAGGCCATGGCAGCGTATTGCCGCCGCTTAACCAAATGACTAGATTTACTATCTTGCCATTTGTACTTGGTAGTAGTGCTATTTTGGGATTGTCTTCGGCAAAGGCAGCCACCAGTAGTGTCGAGCAAGTGACTATTTATCAAGGGCTGGCAAGCGTGACGCGCGCATTACCAGTCACAGGTAGCGGTGAGCAAACGGTAGTGTTTTCGTGCCTGTCACCTTATATGGATAAAGAAAGTCTAAGCGTACAAACGATGGATAATGTCAACGTTGGGGAAGTCAGTATCGAAGAGCTGACAGGTGAACAGGCAGCCCAATGCCAATATCAAGGTGACGCTAAGGTACAGACGCAGCAAAATACCCTAGCCAATATCAATGCTGAATTAGAAGCAGCACGATTAGCAAAGGCCTATTTGAAAAATCTGACCAAAGCCACGCAAGTCAATACGGATAGTACGATTGCCAATAATGCCCGCGATATAGAAACTCAAGCGACCAGTATTAACCAAAGAATTTTAGAGATTCAACACCGACAAGCGCGTGCCCAAGACGCACTGAATCAACTGATGGCAGGCAGCGCGACATCGACCTTTAACAAGGTGACACAGGTAAGTGTACGTACAGCAAGTCGCTCGCCAAGTAGTATTAAGTTGCATTATCAAGTGCAAGGTGCAGGTTGGGAACCTGCGTATCAAGCTCGTCTAAACACAAATAGTGATCAATTGAGTATCACAGCCTCTGCGATTATTGCTCAGCAAACTGGCGAGAACTGGACAAACGTACCACTGACACTCAGCACCGTGAACCCCAATCAAAGTACGACGGGGCAACTGCCATATGTGCAGCGCCTATCATTGTATGAAGAGAGCGAAGATGCCCGAGTAAGACGCGAGCTACCTATGATGGATGCGTCCCCTGTTATGATGGAAGAGCCTGCTTATAATAAAGGAGCAGGGGCAGCTATGGCACCGCTACCGAATTTCACGGTCAGTAGCCAAAATAAAAATGGCATTATCGAGTATCGTTTACCGCAGTTGGTCAGTATTCCGAGTGACGGGAGACGCGTACGAACAGTGATTGGGGAGCAGGCAGGTAATAGTAAGCTCTGGATTCGCAGTACGCCAAGTGTTGAGACTGCTGCCTACTGGTATGCGTCAGCGCCGTTTTTGACGCCGGATTGGGTCGACGGTTCGCTACAGTTGTACCGTGATGACAACTATGTAGGTCAGTCGCGTTATAATTATCAAGTGCTAAAAGAGCAGGGGATTGGATTTGGTCGTGACTCAAATATGCTCGTAAAAGAGCTGACCAATGAAGATAAGCAAGGTGAGAAAGGCGTGCTAAACCGTACGCAAACACTGACGACCACCAAAGCCTATCAGTTTACCAATCAGCACAATCGTAGCGTACGCTTACAAGTACTGGGCAGTGAACCTATCAGTCGTGACGATAGTTTAAAGGTTGCGGTGACGCATACGCCGCCTGTGACTGAGCGAGATTGGAATGATAATCAAGGTATGGTGGCGTGGGAATTTAACTTACCAAGTAAACAATCACAAGTAATACGTTCAACCTCCCAAATTAGTTATCCTGCCAATAAATTGCTAACTGGCAATTAATAAGTACTGCCTGTAAGTGCTACCTTATTAATAGGTAAAGTCTGAAATAATATCTTTGCCTCTATTAAGAATTACTCGCATAACGAAAATTATTATAAAAGGAAAGCTATGTGTATTGTCGCTATTGCTTGGCAATTATTTGATGAGTTACCGCTGGTACTACTGTCTAATCGTGATGAGTTTTTGCAGCGCCCAACTGAGCCGCTCCACCAGTGGTCTGACCAACCTATTTATGCTGGTCGTGATAAACAAAGCGGTGGCACGTGGTTAGGCATTCATCAGAACGCGTCACCAGCGCAGAGTGCAGAGTATTATGAACAGAATGGGCGCTGGGCTGCGGTGTTGAACTTTCGTGATGGGGTGCAAGCAAGCAGTGATGAGCGCTCGCGGGGCGCGCTGGTCACCGAATTCTTGATAGGAACTCTAAGTCCAATGGATTTTGCACGGCAGATTGATTTGCAAGATTATGCGGGCTTTAACCTGATCATTGGTGACGCTGCGCAAGCTGTGATCGTTAATAATCGTGGCCATGCACCCACGCCATTATACTCAGGTCTGTATGTTATCTCTAATGGACAACCAGAGGGCAGCTGGTTTAAGACAGAGTGGTTGCGCGGGCGACTACGTCAAGAAGTGCTGCCATTGATTGCAGAGGATAGCTCACCTGCGTACTGGCAAGAGGCGGCTTTCAATGTCTTGTCAGATAGTACCAAAGCACCAGAAGACAAACTGCCTGTTACTGGCGTGGCATTTGAAGTAGAGCAGATGTTATCGTCTGTTTATATTGAACCCGTCGCTTTTGGCGATACTGAAACTAGCAAACCTACTTATGGTACCCGCACTCAAAGCATCTTAACGTTACGCACAGAGAGAGATACGGGAGCAAACTACACGGCGAATATTATTAGCCGAGAGTTTGACAATCATAATCATAGTCACTAACAATGACTGTTAGTAGATTATAAAAAAACACCCACGGTAATTGCTAACATTCTAGCTACTATCGTGGGTGTTTTGCATCGTACTATTAAGTGACTCATTACATCAGCAAGTGATTATTTTGCTCAGGAATGATCAGCTCTTGTTTTAGGGGGAGTTCGCGTACCAATTCTTGCAAGGCACGACGATAAACGCCTCGTTTAAAGTGAATCACTTGTCCGAGTGGATACCAGTAGCTGACCCATTGCCAATGGTCAAATTCAGGTTTCCCTTCATCAAAGCGGATATGTTGAGTATTTGGCTCATCTAAGCGTAGCAAAAACCATTTTTGTTTTTGCCCAATACATAAGGGATGCTGACCATGACGTACATAACGTTTTGGCAAACGATAGCGCAACCAGTCTTGCGTGACTGCCAATAAGTCTACGTGACGCGGATGTAAGCCGACCTCTTCCCAGAGCTCGCGATACATTGCATCCATCGGCGTCTCCCCGCGGTCGATACCACCCTGCGGAAATTGCCAAGCGTTGTGACCAATACGTTTTGCCCACAGAACCTGCCCTTGTGTATTTGCCAAGATGATGCCGACGTTGGCGCGAAAGCCGTCTGCATCTATCATGACTAAACCTTTTAATTTGTTTAAAAATAGCTTGTTTTGACTTGAAACCGTGACAGCAATCGTAATTATTATAAGGTGATTGTTATCGGTATTCGCTCAAAACAAGATTCATTACCGTTATTAAACCAAGAAACAAGCAAAATGTGTAACAGTATTTTGCTATAAAATGTTTCACGAGTTTTACCTTTTAAAATCCACTATTTAAGAGCAAACTTTTGTAGTTTTTTATGAGGAATTTTTAGGCAAGAGTTGAAGAGTAGTAATAGACGTATGGACATACGATTATTTAGTAAGCTATCGAACTTCAATATTCCGATATGTATAAAGTGGTAAAAGTACAGAGTTCACTGGCGAGCTAACAGCAAAACAATGAGCCTATAAAATCTTGCTTTGGCTTATGCTACACTAGCTGGGCAATATATCATTCACACAATAATAATAGGCAATACGCCATTTAAAATAAGGAACATCTACAATGTCAGAATCAAAAGCAAGCGTCATATGGCAAGAGAATAAAGCCTTTATGGGTGTGTCACCATCAGGACATAATGTACAAATCGATGCTGATAAAGAAAAAGGCTCAAGCCCAATGGAGCTGATTTTGCTAGGACTAGGTGGTTGCGCCAGTTATGATGTCGTAGAGATTTTACAAAAATCACGCCAAGCAGTGACGGATGTACGTTGTGAGCTAACCGCCCAGCGCGCTGAAACTATACCAGCGGTCTATACTGATATTCATATGCATTTCGTTGTCACTGGTCAAGATGTCAAAGAAAAACAAGTCGAAAAAGCCATCCAGTTATCAGCAGAAAAATACTGCTCTGCCAGCCGTATGTTAGTAGCAGGTGGGGTCAATATCACCCATGACTTTGAAGTGATTGCAGGCTAGGGACTTATATAATGATAAGTGCATTTTTTGAGTTGGTAACTGACAAAGTGGCGTCTGCCATTTTGGCCATGGTGGTAGCAAGTCTATTGCCATGGGCGGTGTCAATCGTTGCGAAAGTATCTGGTGGCTTTAGAATCAGAAATAATGCACATCCTCGCGAATTTTTTCAAAATGTGACAGGCATGGCAGCACGTGCTAATGCAGCACAACAAAACAGCTATGAAACCTTGCCAGTGTTTTTGGCGGCAGTGATAGTTGCTATGCTACTCTTTGTACCGCAGTCGATTATCAACGTATTGGCTTGGCTGTATGTGATGATACGAATTGGTTTTTGTGTGGCGTATATTACTAATTTGGCAATGTTCCGCTCTATCCTCTGGGTATTATCAATGGCATGTTGTCTAATGCTATTTTATTTAGCGATACGAGTCAGCGTCTAGGGCATGTCCTCAATTCAAACGACAGTTATCTAAACGGATTAAAAATGGCTAAATTTTGCCAAACAGCGTCAAATCGCTTGCTAGTATCTCGATATTATCTACGCTATTTTTCTCGTTTGACGGTAATTTATCTCATTTTTATCTCCATTTTTGAAATGAGGACACACCCTAGTAAAAATATCCGTAACTGCCAAAATGCTCAAATACAAGCAGGTGATTAATTTCGTACGCTTGCTTGTAGTGCGCTAATAATTACCGCTTTATTTTTCTCTCGTTTGATACCTTCCCACACTGTTTGCGCCTCAACATAGCCTTTGGTGAGCATACCTAGCCATTGCTTATAGCGTCCAACCAATACCACGTCGTTCTTTGCCTCACCTTCCAAAAACTTAATCTGATGGGCAATCAAATCTTGCCATAATAATGTAGCCGTATTCTCTACGCTGTTAGTACTTTTTTCAGTATCATTATCAACCTGTGCCACTAGATCAGGACGCGTTACTGCGCCGCGACCTAACATCAAATGCGGTGTACCTGCTTGTGTCATACAGTTCTGCGCATGTTCAATGTTCCAAATTTCTCCATTGGCAATGACTGGAATATCGAGCGCATTAAAACTCTGAATTTTATCCCAATAGGCAGGCGGCTTATAGCCTTGGGTTTTAGTGCGTGCATGGATGGTGAGCCAATCAGCGCCACTGTCGTTAATCGCTCCACGAATATCATCCATGCGACTGGTATCGGTATAGCCCAGACGAATCTTAGCTGATACTGGTATATGGGCGGGAACGGCTTGACGTATGGCACTGATAATCTGATACATGGTTTCAGGTTCATCTAACAATACAGAACCACCGCGATGGCTGTTGACCGTTTTTGCAGGACAGCCAAAGTTGATGTCGATAGCAGGCGCACCAAGCTCACAAGCGTATGCGGCGTTTTCGGCCATAAGCTGCGCTTCGCTACCCAGAATCTGTACATGAATGGGCGTACCAGATGCTGTTTTGGCATCATGATGTAGCTCAGGCACATATTTATAAAACACATGCGCAGGCAAGACATGCTGAGTGATACGGATAAATTCACTGACTGACCAATCATAAGGACGGCCCAAGTCAGACGCAATTTGGGTTAAGATTTGGCGCATTAATGGATCGGTCAAGCCCTCCATAGGTGCGAGCAAACGCACGGGAGTCGCAAATAACTGATTAATGGTATTTTGACGTTCTTGAAGTTGCTGGCTATTATTCATGCTGGTGATTCACTGCTAAAGGGTCGTTATAAGAGAGATTGAATAAAACTTGAGACTGATAGAGGTAGAGAGTAATTAAGTATTGCCAAAAATCACTTTTTTGCCCGTCTGCAATCCTGATATCAGGTCTTTAATATTATGAATATCCAAATTACTTTGCGCACGCGTGCAAGCAACGTAGAGCAAACGCAGCTCTTCTGGACTGACCTTAACCGCATTGGTGGTCACATCGTAGTAAAAATCATCATCTAACTGTACTTTCCCCCATTCGAGCCCTTTGGCTTTATGCGCGGTAGAGATGACATAGTCAGCGTTTTCAATGCTGGTCAGACTATTGACCGCTTTACTCAAGACATTGGTACCGTGGTCATCGACCAGTTTGACCAGTGTTTTTAGATCACTACCTTCGTTAGTCTCAGCGTACTCTTGCACATCACTCCAGTTATAAAAATACGCCAGCTCAGGTACACCGTAAGCTGATTTACCATTTTTTAAGTTTTCGGCTGCCTGACAGAATTTGAGCATACGGTCGGTATCTGCTTGTAATGCCACTCGATGCCCGTGCTTTAAACCTGTCAACAGCTGCGACATGGCAGCCGCATTGGTACGGCATAAAATAGCATCTTTTTTACTGTGTACCATGCCCTTATCGGTAGAGGACTGTTTATTCGGATTGCCTTTTAGCGGTACGTCTTCTTGTAGTGCTTTTAATAAGGTATTGGCCACTTCTGCAATCGGCTCACCAAAGCGAAAAGATTGCGTCAATAATGTCTGCGGCAATGGCAACTTTTTCATCGCATTGACCGCGCCGCGCCATTCATAAATCTGCTGGTGCGCATCGCCCACATAGATGACTTGTCTCGACTGCTGGGTCAAAATACCCATCATCAATGGGTCAGCATCCTGTGCTTCGTCAAATAAAATAAAGTCCGCTGGAATACTAGGTTTAGATAAGGCCCACAGCTTAAGATAAATATCATGGCCAATACCAGCAGGGTGACGCGCATCAATCGACTGTAACCAGCGCTGCTCAACAGCAGGGTAGAGCATCTCGCGTAACTGTTCTGCATCTGAGTCATCGAGCCAGCTTGGGAACAGTATGTGCCTTGGCGCAGGGTAGCTGGCATGCGTGCTACAGAAGTTACTGACCGCATCGCTGACGAAACGCGATAGTCGTGCTGGCGTCAGCGTAATATATTTATTAACCCCATCCATTTGTCGACGTACTTGTACAGGCTGTAGTCCCAAATCATCACCGAGACGCTTAGGTGAAAAGCGTGGCAAAGATAGCTTGGCGGTAATATCACGAGCAACATGACGATAAGCTAATGAGTGAAAAGTACGGCACTCTACATGTGGCGGAAACTTTGAACGAGCATCATTGGCAATCGCTTTGTTAAAAGCCAGATATAGTCCGCGTCCACGTAAGCGCTCACCGATTAGCTTGAGCGTCGTTGTCTTACCGGCGCCCGCATAAGCAACCACTTTAAACGACTTGTGATCCATCGCCATATTCAGCGCGCTCAGCTGCTCGTCAGTGGGATCGCTCATATAAGCTGGCATAGATGCGGACATAATAAAGCTACCTAAATACAAAAATTGATTAAAAACAAAAGGGGCAAAAAAAGCCACTGGGTAAACAATGGCTTATAGATGATGGTGATGCTAAAACGTGATAATAAGCAATCAGCTTACTAATGAGGCAAGAATAAAACGGTGTAATGGTAGTTTAACGCATAGCTATATGTAATCAATAACTTTATTTTAGTCCAGATTAGACTGATAAGTGTTTTATTCTTTGTCTGTCGATACGAGAGTAGGACTGGGCTCTTCTTTGATTAGAATCTTCGCCAAAAACAAACCAAGCTCAAACAATAACCACATCGGAATCGCCAGCATGAGCATCGATACGCCATCGGGCGGCGTGACAACGGCAGCCACAGCAAAACAGCCCACAATGATATAACGACGTTTTTCTTCTAAGCTCTGAATGGAGACAATACCTGCCAATATCAATAGCAAAGTAACGACTGGAATTTCAAACGTTAAGCCGAATACCATAAATAATTTTAAGGCAAAACTGAGATAGCTGTCGATATCTGTCATGGGTAGTACGTTTTGCGGGGCAAACATGATAAAGAACTTTAAGACCCCTTTGAGCACAATAAAGTAAGAAAAAGCCACACCAGCATAAAACAAAAATATAGAGGATAGCAGCACTGGAATAGCAATTTTCTTTTCTTTTTTATACAGACCGGGCGCTACAAATGACCAAATTTGATAAAGGATATAGGGCATCGCCAAAAACGCGGCTACGAATACGGTCAGACGTATCGGCGCCATAAAGTTTGACGTGATATCCGTGGCAATCATGGTCGAGTTGGCAGGCAGTTGCGCAACTAGTGGATCAGATAAAAAGTTATATAGCTCGCGCGAATAGCCGACCAAACCTAAAAATATTATCAGTACTGCCACACATATTTTGATCAAATGCCGACGCAGCTCAATCAAATGCTCGGTAATAGGCATATCGGCCAAAGGGCTTAAAACATCCTCTGATTTTTTATCTTGAGTGGTATTGGTTTTTGTTTCAGTATCTTGATCAATAACGTCTTGGTCAGTAATGGCAGAAACAGCGATTTTCTCTTGACGACTTTTTTTGCGCTTGAATAATGACATCAATCAGTCTCCTGTTTATGGTCAGAAGTCTGCATGTTGGTAGGACTGTTGAGTAGGGCGTCAGCTTTATAATTTGGCACATATGGTGGCATTGGGAGCCGACGTGCTTTGTCATAAGCGCCAAGTCGAAACCACATGTTTTCCCAAGGTCGGGTAGTGATGGTCTGAACAGCTGGTGCTGCTTTGGCGTTGTCACTCACATTTGCATCATCTACATTTGGATCATTTATATTGTCACCGCTGTGACCGCCTTTCGATAATTGACTATTTTCCAATGTATCTGGCTGCTCGTCAGTGGCATAAGCATAGTCGAAGGCTTTTGGCGTGGCTGGTTGCTGCTTTTGTGTGCGGTTATTTTCATCAGCTTCGTCGCCTTTGCTGTTTGCAGCATTCGTAGCAGTTTCAGAATCTAGCGAAGCAGGGCTATGTGAGCTTTCAAAAGCTTTCATATTACCGCGCATCTCAGCCATCTCGCGCCTCATTTCCGCTTCGGTCTGGCGAATTTTGGCGAGCTCTTTTTGCATTTGCTGACGCGTCTCAGCTAAGTCAAGCTCAGCCTCTATTTCAGACTGCAATGTTGAGACTGTGCGGCGAATTTTGGCGTACCATTGCCCAGCTGTGCGCGCTGCCTGCGGCAGTTTTTCTGGGCCCAGTACGATTAGGGCGATAACGCCAAAGAGGAGTAGTTCAGAAAACCCGATATCAAACATAATGGTCCGATGTCACTGTTTAGATGCTATACGTTATGCTTATCATCAACCTTGGTGGTTGAGCGCTCTTCAGTGTGTGCCGTTGCATCGTGGTCAAGAACCGCGTGTTTTTTGGCATGCTCTGTATTTTCATCTTTAACAGCTTCTTTAAAGCCTTTGACAGCACCGCCCAAATCTTTACCAGCATTTCTGAGTTTTGAGGTGCCAAACACGACAACGACAACGACCAATAGTATCAGCCAATGTGTAATAGAAAAACTACCCATAATGGTATCCTTGTGACCTGGTTTTGTGACCTAGTTTTGAGACTTGGTTTTCAGTCTTTATATGCCTGCTTTTAGTTTGCAAAAGGGTCTATCTAGCAAACAAAAAGCATCGACATATAATGCGAGATAAAACAGAGCTATATTATAACCTGCACTTATTACAAATAGGTGAAAGCAACAATAATCCAATAAAATAGACGTTTATTTTTTATTTAGGCTTATCTAGCGGCTTTTTCATCGATACCGGATAACCCAAAACGTCTGCCTAGCTCATTTAACACAGCATCCGACTCTATATCAAACCAGGCCAGTCCGACTAAGGTATGGAACCAAACATCGGCGACTTCATAGATTAGCTCATGACGAGCTTCATCGTAGCTGGCTTTGTCTGTACTCTCATCACAGTGAGCAAAATCTTTGGCAGCGATGATACTTTCTGTACTCTCTTCACCGACTTTTTCTAATATTTTATTTAATCCTTTGGCATACAGACTGGCCACATAAGAGCTGTTGGCATCGGCTTGTTTGCGCTCTGCTAATACGCTATCGAGCTGCTGCAATACAGAGGCTTTATCGACTTGTGCTTGAGCAGTATCAGCTTGTGCTTGGATAGTATCAGAGTCAGTATTCGAACCAGTGTTTTCAATTTCAAGAGTTTCGCTAGTAGAGTCATGAGAATGATAAATATCTGCAGGGTCTTTTAATACTTTATCGACAGTTTGCCATTCAGGCGTTTGACCTGATAAATCCAAACGCTGATAAAAGCAAGATTCGCGTCCCGTATGGCAAGCAATGCCGCCAGCCTGAGTGACACTAAGCACAATCACATCTGCATCACAGTCTAGACGAATATCATGCACAGTTTGCGTATGACCTGATGACTCACCTTTATGCCACAGCTTGGCACGTGAGCGTGAAAAATAAACCGCTGTTTGGGTTTGCGCGGTTAGCTGCAATGCTTCTGCATTCATCCACGCCATCATCAAAATACGACCTGTCTGATGATCTTGAGCAATTGCAGGAATCAAACCATCATCATTAAAAGTTACGGCAGTCAGCCAAGCAGGTAAAGTCATAATGTATTTGTCGTCTTATAGGTAGAAAGTGAAAAAGAGTGATAAGCAATTATACTACTTATGATTAAAGCGGGGAGATTATCTGAAATGCTCTGCAATATGCTGACAGCTAGCAATATGATGTCAGCTAAATGCGCTATAGAGTGCAATTATGCTAAATGAAAACATACTATTGATAACAAGCGATTCTACAGTCTAAATAAATGCGGATATAGCGCTTCTTTGATTGAGTTATCAAGCTTAGTCACTTTATTGAGGTTAAAGTCGTAACCTAGAAAATGCTGGCGCGCTTTTGCTACTATCTCGCCCGTGTGCATCCGCGTGACCTTTAGGATTATATTACCGCCATTATCATATATAGGCTCGACACCCACTTCAAATAATAGCTCTTCTCGTACGCGGATACGGCTCACAATATCTAGCTGCAATTTATCTATAATCAAGCCTTGATGGTCTGCGTTGATTTCTTTGACACCTTTAGCGTATAAAAATCTTAGCCGTGCTTCGGACAATAGCGCTGTCAGAGATTCGACCGTCATGTGCTGTCCTGCGTCGGCTTCCGTATGACGTACACGCATCACTGTCTCAAAAACAAACAAGTCGTCGTCGAATACTAACTCTTGTTTTGACACACTATCTCCTAGAGTGATGGCCAAAGATTGTTCTATTTATCGTGCTGTAGGTTATCAGCATTGTTATCGTTATGACTATACATTACAGCTTAAATACGTATGGTGAATAAGCGGGCTTTAATAGTGTTTATATGAAGATATAGCTTAGTCTCTACTTAAGCACAGCTTAGGCTGACATTCAATCTATTTGGATAAAAATCAGCCGTTTTATTGGTGCTTTTAGGAGAGCTGCTATCGCTTATTTGATGCTGATTACTTGTCTATACTGTCTACTAAAACCTCGCCAAAACTTTACTTGGCAAAACAAGGCACTATCTGCTAAAATAGCGCCTCCCACCTCGAGGCAAATAGAGGTTTAGTGGTTATTTATATAACGATTATTCAGTGTGACTATTTGACGACCAGGTTCTAAAACAGAAAAAGAGGCAAATCATCATGAAAGTTAAGATGAAAACCAGAAGCGGCGCAGCTAAACGCTTCAAAAAAACAGCGAATGGCTTCAAGCGTAAGCAAGCATTCAAAAGCCATATTTTGACCAAGAAATCAGCTAAGCGTATTCGCCAATTGCGTGGTCTTAAGTTGGTGCACAAGTCTGACGAAGCAGCAGTTCGTCGTATGTGCCCATACATTTAATAGCCTACCGTCATCTATCTTTGATTGAAAACTATCTGATGAAATGATATTTGACTTTGCAATCTGACAATGATGTTTGTTATTTGACAGCATCATCACTCGCTTAACAGTGATTAAAAAATCTTGGAGTAAATTATGGCCCGTGTAAAACGTGGTGTACAGGCAAATCGCCGTCACAAAAAAATCTTAAAGCGCGCAAAAGGCTACTATGGTGCCCGTTCACGTGTTTACCGCGTAGCGGTACAGGCAGTGACCAAAGCTGGTCAATATGCTTATCGTGACCGTCGCAACAAGAAACGTACTTTCCGTCGTCTTTGGATCGCACGTATCAATGCTGGTGCACGCTTAAACGGCTTAAGCTATAGCCGCTTCATCAATGGCATGAAAAAAGCAAACATCGCAATCGATCGTCGCGTTCTAGCAGACATCGCTATGCATGATGCAGCGACTTTCACAGCATTGGTCGAAAAAGCAAAAGCGGAATTGGCCTAAATATTAACCGTCCTTTAGGTATGATGCTTTTAAATAATTATTTATAAGCAATTGTCTAAATGGATAGGACTAATATTGATTAATAGTATGATATTAATAAAAGCTACCGCTGGTCGGTGGCTTTTTTTATATTAAATTATTTTAAGCGTGCTCTATATTGAACTTTATTGAGTAAAAATACGCTTATCATCGTCTAAATATTCAAGCCATTCTTATAACCAGCCTTTATATTAATCTTTTATATAAACATAGCTGGATAAATGGTTTGCAATATTTGGTCAAATCCCTACAATTAATAGTCCGTTCAAATCAGGAATAATGCGTCTTATGACTAACCCTGCTGCCACCAACGACTTGTCGGCGCTACCGACCTTGTCTTCAGAGCTTAATGAGCTTAACGAAGCTCAGCTTACCGAATTTGCGAGTGCTGCTGAAGCTCTAATCCTACAAGTAACTGATGCGCGTACACTGCAAGATTTGCGTGTGCAATTGACTGGTAAAAAGAGTCCGCTAACGGGCTGGTCAAAGCAGATGGGCAAGCTCGATGCTGATGATAAAAAAACTTATGGCGGCTGGTTGCATCAAGTGCGTAGTCGCATTCAGCAAGCACTGACAGACCAGCAGCAGCAACTAGAAGTCGCAGCGCTCAATGCCAAGTTGGAGGCCGAGAGCATTGATATTACCTTGCCTGCTCGCGGTGGTCAAAAAGGTCATCTGCATCCAGTAACCATGATTACTCAGCGTATGCAGCAGTACTTTATTCAAGCGGGCTTCAATGTCGCAACTGGCCCTGAAGTCGAGAGCGACTACTATAATTTTGAAGCGTTGAATATCCCGTCGCATCATCCTGCGCGCGCGATGCATGACACCTTTTATTTCGATGCGCATTATCTACTGCGTACGCACACTAGTCCTGTTCAGATTCGTACCATGGAAAAAAATGAGCCGCCGATTCGCATCATTTGCCCAGGCCGTGTTTATCGTAATGACTCAGACCAAACCCACTCGCCAATGTTCCATCAGCTAGAAGGCCTTATGGTCACCGAGTCGAGCACTTTTGCTGAGCTAAAAGGTTTAATCAGTGAGTTTCTAGAAGCGTTTTTTGCCAAAGAGCTGACCGTACGTTTCCGCCCTTCGTTTTTCCCATTCACTGAGCCGTCTGCAGAAGTGGATATCTTAGATGACAATGGCAAGTGGCTTGAAGTGATGGGCTGCGGCATGGTGCATCCACAAGTATTGACCAATTGCGGTATTGATAGCGATAAATACACAGGCTTTGCTTTTGGTATGGGTATCGAGCGCTTTGCGATGCTGTATTACGGTATTGATGACTTGCGCTTGTTTTTCCAAAATGACGTGCGCTTCTTAAAGCAATTCGGCTAGAGTTTTCCTTATACATATATAGTCAGTTCAAGATAATTTAGATCCAAGGAACGTGAGTGAAAGTGCTACCAATTGTAGACTGAGCGAGCCTGACGCTGTATCTAATTTATATAAGATTGACTATAGCAAGCGAATTCGCCAAGCTTTACTCCAACATCTTTATTATAAAATTCTGATCCGAGATATTTATGAAAATTAGCGAACAGTGGCTACGTCAGTGGGTAAACCCTACAAATACTAGCGAACAGTTAGCCGAACAGTTGACTATGGCAGGTCTTGAGATTGATGATCGCTATGCGGTTGCCCGTGCTTTTAGCGGTGTGGTTGTCGGTGAAGTCATTAGCGTTGAGCAGCATCCTGATGCAGATAAACTACGTGTTACTCAGGTAAATATCGGTGATGCTGAGCCGCTACAAATTGTCTGCGGCGCGCCCAATGTGACCGTCGGTATGAAAGCACCGGTTGCTACCGTTGGTGCGGTATTGCCAAGCGATGATAAGAAAGGGTTTAAAATCAAAAAGAGTAAGCTACGCGGTGTGGCCTCAAACGGCATGCTATGCGGCGCTTCTGAAATTGATTTAGTCGATGATATAGATGGCTTGCTTGAGTTGCCTGAAGATGCACCAGTTGGTACAGATATCCGTGAATATCTAGGTCTAGATAATCAAATATTGGATATCTCAATTACCCCAAACCGTGGTGATTGCTTTAGCGTACGTGGTATCGCTCGTGAAATATCTGTGATTAACGACTTATCTGTACAAATGCCAGAAATCTCAGCCAATACCGCTGGCACTGCTGCAACGCCGGCTGTGACAGTCGATGCAAAGGAAGCGTGCCCTCGCTATCTGTTGCAGTCGATTCGCAATATTGATCGTAGCATCGATACTCCGAAATGGATGCAAGATGCGCTGGTACAATCAGGACTACGTTCACATAACTTCTTGGTCGATGTGACCAACTATGTATTGATGGAATTGGGTCAACCGTTACATGCGTTTGACGCAGACACGATCGAAGGTGATATCGTTGTACGTTTGGCACAGCCTGATGAAACCATTACTTTGCTGAATGAGCAAACCGTTACCTTGACGGGTGATGAGCTTGTGATTGCTGATGACAAAGGGGCCTTGGCACTGGCTGGTATCATGGGTGGTCAGCGTAGCAGTGTCACTGATAGTACTACCAATATCGTTGTGGAAAGTGCTTTCTTTAATCAACTCGCTATTGCTGCACGTGCACGTCGTTTTGGACTACATACCGACGCATCTCAGCGTTTTGAGCGCGGCGTCGACTTTGAATTGCCGACATTGGCGTTGGCACGAGCTTGTGATTTAATCACCAGTATTACTGGCGGGGAAGCAGGACAAATAGTCACGGCCGAAAACCTTGAGCATTTGCCAGCACGCGCGCCAATTACATTGCCAATCGCGAAAGTTAGTGATGTCATTGGGATTGATATTGAACCAACTGAGATGGTACGTATCTTGACCCAATTGGGTTTTGACGTAGAGCAGCAGAGCGATTCACTGATTTGCAAGCCGCCATCTTATCGTTTTGATATGAGTATCCGCGAGGATTTAATCGAAGAAATTGCCCGTATCTATGGCTATGACAATATTCCAAGCGTCCTGCCACATTTGCAAGTCAGCATGGATTATGATGATACTGCAGATTTGACGCATGAGATGAAGCTATCATTAGTCGACAACGGCTATATGGAAGCGATTAGCTTTAGCTTTAGTGATGCAAAACTAGAAGCATTGCTTGATGACGAAGCGCTAGGGGAGGTGTTGGCACTGGCAAACCCTATCTCTAGTGATTTGGCGGTTATGCGTCGTACCTTGCTATCGAGCCTATTACCTTGCGTGCAATATAACTTGAATCGTCAACAGCCACGTGTACGTTTCTTTGAAACGGGTCTTAGCTTTGTTGGACAAAGTGTTAGTGACTTAGTACAAACGCCAAGTATTGCTTTCGTCGCAGTTGGTGATATATGGAGCGAGCAAGCTTATCAAAACCGTGCGTTAGATTTTTATGACCTAAAGCATGACATTGAGCAGTTATTACCAGCACAAATCGATAGCGCACGTATCCGCTACGAGCGTAGTACGCTAAGCTTCCTGCATCCAGGACAAAGCGCTGAGTTGTATATTGATGATGTATATGTCGGTTGGTTGGGCCAGTTGCACCCAAACACTGCTAAGCAATTAGATTTGCCGACTACATGGGTCGCTCAATTGTCACTGGCACCGCTATTGACGATTGCACGTGAGCAGCATGCTATCACGACACCAAGCAAGTTCCCGCAGGTACGCCGCGATATTGCTATCTTGGTAGACAGTGACATCAGTTTGCAGACACTAGAGACAACCGTGCGAACTGCGGCAGGTAATATGCTGACTGATCTTTGGTTATTTGATGTTTATCAAGGTGACAAAGTACCAGAAGGTCAGCGCTCACTAGCGTTTGCATTGATATGGCAAGATAGTACGCAAACGTTGTCTGACGAAGCCGTCAAGACTGCCACAGATAAAGTGGTACAAGCGCTAACTGATCAGCATTCTGTACAGCTGCGCGACAGCTAACATTTAGTAAGTATTATACCCAATGCTCTGTAGTCTTTTTACCATGAGGCTACGGAGCATTGCTATTCATAGAATAAGTTAAGTGGTTATTAATAAAGGATTTTAATGAAGACTTTGTTAAAAAACGGTCAAAAAACCTTTATAATAGCTAGCCTTAACCCTCATACCGCTAAACCATGATATTCGACATCACGACATAGCATAGGAGTCGTACTGTGAGCACCTTAACCAAATCTGACATGATTGAGCATTTGATGAGTCACCTAAACCTAACACGCCAAGAAGGCCGCTGTCTGGTGGAGAACTTTTTTGATGAGCTGTCAGAGAGTTTGATTGATGGCAAAGAGGTCAAGCTTTCAGGCTTTGGCAACTTTGAGCTTAAAGATAAGAACAGCCGTCCAGGCCGTAACCCGAAAACAGGGGAGCCTGTTGCAGTATCCGCGCGCCGTGTGGTTACTTTTAAAACAGGGCAGAAATTTCGCCAGAAGGTTGACGAGCGTTTGTTTGATAGCTAATACCTAGTTTGGCACTGCGCTGAACGATAGTGTGTCTGTTTTATCGTGAGTTTATAAGAATGCTAGTGCGTATTTGCACTTAGTTATTTTTGCGTACATCTATATATTTCGATATTGCAGCACGCATCGTATATTAGAGTTATCTATAAAGTAGAAACCTACTAAAATCATAAATGATAGACATAAAAAAAGAGAGCATAGGCTCTCTTTTTTTTACTACAGTTTATCTATTGTATGAACAATAAATTACTGAGCTTCTTCAACTACTACTTCGTCAGAAGCTTCAACAGCAGCAGTATCAGTTTCGCTAGCTACGTCTACGCTAGTGGTGTCGCCGTCTACAGGAACTTCAGCGTCCATTTCGTCAGTAGCAGTTGCTTCTTGAGCATCAGCGATGTCAGCTTCAGCGCCAGCAACAGCAGCGTCAGCATCAGCAGTCATTTCGCCTTCAGCAGCAGCTTCGTTTAGCTCTTCAGAAGCGTCTTGCACTTCTTCTTGCGCGTCAGATAAGTCTTCAGCAGCGTTTTCTTTGCTGCTATCACAGGCAGTAAGGCCCATAGTTGCAGTCATGATACCAGCTAGAGCAAGTAATTTAAGTTTCATATGGTTTTCTCCGGAAAAATGAAATGAGCAGTAGCAGCAACAAAGGTCGAAATCCGAGATTTCTCAGAATTCAACTAGTCTTAGTCGCAGCTACTCAGCTTCCCCGCCTTCTATAGGTTTTCTACGTCCCTCGAAATAGCCTGTACCATTCCGTAACAATTTATTTTAAAATACTGTCTTACTTTGTCTATCCGTTTTGTTTTTTAATACAAGAAGCCAAATTAATCGACGTATAATCAATGACATCAGAGGGATTAAGACCTCTTTTAGTTCTCATTTTTTGTCTCGAATTTTCGATATTAGCCCTGTTCTTATGGGTAAGAATTGAATTAAATAGTCCGATTATGGTCCTATATTACATAAATCCTAGTTAAGTTAGCAACTTTATAGGTTTCTACTTGCTTTTAGGATAGTAGACTAGGTCATAGCGTAAATTAACTGGCCAAATAATATATAACATCAGTAATGAGTAATAGAAGTAGTGGCTAGTAGAGATAGTAGTTAATAGAAATAGTGAATCAATCTATATTTGAGGAATAGAATTATGAAATGGCAAGGTAGACGAGGTAGCTCAAATGTGCGCTCTAGCACAGGTGGCGGTAAGATGATCGGCGGTGGTATTGGGGGTATTATCATCGCAGGTATCTTATGGTTGGTATTTGGGGTAAACCCAATGACCGCATTACAGACAGGTCAGGCGGTCACAGGTGGTAGTAGTGAATCATCTACCGAGCTGGCAACAAGCACAGACCGAGACACGCAGTTTGTGAAAGTCGTATTGGCAGATACAGAAGAAGTCTGGCATCAAATCTTTAACGAAGCTGGTA
Source organism: Psychrobacter sp. 4Dc (assembly GCF_002836715.1). Classification (GTDB taxonomy): domain Bacteria; phylum Pseudomonadota; class Gammaproteobacteria; order Pseudomonadales; family Moraxellaceae; genus Psychrobacter. Next base: position 42,558 of record NZ_PJAT01000112.1, on the reverse strand, counting down.
GCACTTATCAAGAGCCGTCATTGATTTTGTTTAATGGTCAGGTCAGCTCAGCATGTGGTAGTGCTAGCTCTGCAACAGGTCCATTTTATTGTCCAGGGGATCAGACTGTTTATTTGGATACGTCATTCTTCGTAGAGATGCGCCAAAATCTTGGTATTTCAGGTGATCAGCAAGGCTCTGGTGGTGAAGAGAACCAAGGCAAGGCTGGCGATTTCGCACAGGCCTACGTGATAGCACATGAAGTAGGTCATCATGTACAGACGTTACTAGGCATTAGCCAACAGGTCAATGAAGCTCGTCAGCAAGTGACTCAAGCACAGTCCAATAAGCTATCAGTATTGCAAGAGTTACAAGCAGATTGTTTTGCTGGTGTATGGGCACAGCGTAATCAAGAGCGTGTACAGTTTTTAGAAGTCGGTGATATTGACGAAGCGGTGAATGCAGCTGGTCAAATTGGTGATGATCGTCTAGCAAAAGCGAGTGGTGGTGCAGTAGTGCCTGACAACTTTACTCATGGTACCAGTCAACAACGTGTCGAATGGTTCACCCGTGGTCTAGAAAGCGGTAATGTACAATCTTGCGATACGTTCAGCGGTGCACTTTAATGGCTATACATATTAGTAGTCATGTATTTGACTAACGATGTTTTTTAATACTGATGTTTTTGATTACGAGTCTAGTGCATGGACTTATAATCAAAATTAAGACATAAAAAAGCCTGCAACGAATTGCAGGCTTTTTTATTATCTTTTATCTGATATTACTCAATCAATTATTAAGTAATATCAGCGTAGAAAGATTTAGTTGTTATCAAGAACATAACCACCAGCACCGCCAATTGCTGCACCAGCCAATGCGCCACGAGCGATATCTTTACTGTCACCTTTGCTTTTAATAAGAGCGCCAGCTGCTGCGCCAGCAGTAGCACCTTTAGCGGTGTTACTCATACCGCTATAAGAGTTACAACCAGTCATGATTAATGCCGAGCTAGTAATTGCAGTCATTGCGATCGTTTTAGCAAATTTCATATTATCACCTATTAAGTCATCAAGTTTAAAATACAATACCTTCAAAATACTGTGTCCATGATATTTTCAAGTATATTCCTACTTTCTGTCATAATAGTCGGTTACTAATAATATAGTCGTAGTAAAAACGCTAAACTTTGCAAACGAGATGTAAGCGATGTTGCCGTACTGTATCATCACCAATAGCTGTAAACGACAGAAGGAATTACGTTTTAATGGGTTTAACTATTAATATTTTGATGCTGTCATAAAAAAGACTACCTATAGGTAGTCTTAATTTCAAATCAAAGCTGAATATGTTTAACAAGTTAACTAAGAATTAGTTTTGTGATTTACGCTTCATTTGCTCAAAGAATTCATCATTGGTTTTCGCTTCTTTTAGGCGATCCAATAAGAACTCAGTGGCTTGTACGCCATCCATCGGTTGAAGTAGTTTACGTAAGATCCATACTTTACGCAGTTTGTCTTCGTCCAATAGACGCTCTTCGCGGCGCGTACCAGATTTTTTGATATTAATCGCAGGGAATACACGTTTTTCAGCCAAGTCACGCTCAAGCGTAATCTCTTGGTTACCCGTTCCCTTAAATTCTTCAAAAATAACGCTATCCATCTTACTACCAGTATCAATCAATGCACTGGCAATAATAGTCAAACTACCACCTTCTTCCACGTTACGCGCAGCACCAAAGAAACGTTTTGGACGTTCTAGAGCATTGGCATCCAGACCACCCGTCAACACTTTACCTGACGATGGAATGACCGTGTTATAAGCACGTGCTAGACGCGTAATTGAATCAAGTAAAATCACCACGTCTTGCTTGTGTTCAACCAAACGTTTGGCCTTTTCGATGACCATTTCAGCAACTTGTACGTGACGCTGTGGCGGCTCATCAAAGGTAGAAGCGACCACTTCACCGCGTACTGTACGTACCATCTCAGTGACTTCTTCTGGACGCTCATCAATCAATAGTACGATTAAATAACATTCAGGGTTATTACGAGTGATTGATTGCGCGATGGTTTGTAGCAACATCGTTTTACCCGCTTTTGGCGGTGCGACGATGATAGAACGCTGACCTTTACCAATCGGAGCGATTAGGTCGATGATACGACCAGTCAAATCTTCAGTGGTTCCGTTACCAAGCTCAAGTTTTAAATGCTCAGTTGGGAATAGGGGCGTCAGGTTCTCAAAGATAAGCTTATGACGTGAGCGATCTGGCGTATCAAAGTTAATTTCGCCAACTTTTAATAATGCAAAATAACGCTCAGAATCTTTTGGTGGACGAATCGTACCAGCGATACTGTCACCAGTTTTTAGACTGAAACGGCGAATTTGGCTAGGGCTGACATAAATATCATCAGGACCGGCTAAATATGAGCCTTCTGATGAGCGCAAAAATCCAAAACCATCAGGAAGAACCTCAAGTACGCCGTCACCATAGATGGCTTCACCGTTACGCGCATGGGTTTTTAGAATAGCAAAGATAATGTCCTGTTTACGGCTACGCGCCATATTATCAAGACCCATTTCTTTGGCGATAGCCAATAGCTCAGCGATTGATTTTTTCTTTAATTCAGTAAGATTCATAGATAGGTCATTAGCAATTGATCAGATGAGAGATGCCATTAGCAGCACAAGTCACGACAGTGATTAAAACAACGGTAATATGATGATATGGGTGTGTGCACAGCGCTGTAGTTTATGTAGTTCTGGTTTTATATGTCTGCTTATGTACGCACTGCCATCATTGGATGCAAGGTAATAAGAAATAGGGATAATAAAAGCTACATAAGAGTCTGCGTCAGAAACTCAATATCAGTAATTGCGTTTAGTCATTTTGTTCAGCAATGGTGTTTATAATGACGATTGTGTTTTTGTTGATAAACACGAGGAGAATAGCGACAAGATACTTAGGAAAACAGTTGGTTTTCTCTTGTCAGCAGACTATACGGTCTTCACAATAGCGTTGTCAATAAATTTTGCCAAAAAAGTCACATTATCGAGTTTTTTGCACAAAAAACAAGCAAAAAAGCCACTATCTTGGTTAGATAATGGCTTTCTCAGTTATTCTATTTTACCCGCTCAAGATAGTCTGAAGCGAGAAAATTTAACTTATAAATGCTTGTCTAGTACTTTAGCCAATTCAGCTTTTGGCTGTAAGCCCATTACTGAATCAACTTTTTCGCCATCTTTGAATACAAATAGCGTTGGGATGTTACGAATACCAAAACGGCTAGCTGCTTGTGGGTTGTTATCTACATCTACTTTAACAATTTTAACTTTACCTTGGTACTCAGTCGCTAGATCTTCTAAAATAGGGGCGATGGCTTTACAAGGACCACACCATGGTGCCCAGAAGTCTACTAGTACAGGTACGTCTGATTGTAAAACGTCTTGATCAAAGTCTGTGTCGGTAGTATGTAAAATAAGGTCTGACATAATTTTATCTCTCTTGTTTTATTACTTCTATCACCACTCATCAACCTATATATTTGTTTAATAATAAATCAGTTGGTGGTCAAAGAATTGTTTAGAAGGGGTGAAAATGTGCCATTATATTAACATGTTTGCCCTAATTTGACAGATACAGGCTGGTTAAATTGTTTAACAACTAGTATTAGCACAATAAATCGAAACGGTGCAGCACAAGCGTGTCTAATCTGTTATTTAATACGATTATCCTTATCAAAGTATGTATCTCAGTGCGATATAAGTCGTATTTTATATCTCGTTTATATAGTAGCTAGTGATTAGTAGCTAGCGATATTAATGACATTAAAAATCAGTCAAAGTTTTGCCTTTTTATCCAAATAAACGTTGTTCATAAAATGGCTATCATGCCAAATATGGCTATCGTGTCTAAAAGATTAGCCACCAAAAATCCTTATCTTAAAACCAATTTACATAAGTAGTTAAATTTATGCCTTTTACCGATGAAGAAGTTAATGCCCTCAATGCCCAAGAAAGCACTTATCCGCTTGAGTTTTTTAAAAATTTTGCACAAGAGATTACGGTTTACGAAGACGATGATATTTGGGTGGTTGATAAACCTGCAGGCCTATTAAGCGTCGATGGTAAAACACTCAAAGTCAGTCTGCTTGCTCGTCTTGAGCGTGCCAATCCAGCCGTTAAATTAATTCACCGCTTAGATATGGACACCTCGGGACTACTTATTTTTGCAAAAAATGCAGCAGCGCAAACCAATATCAGTAAGCAATTTATCGAACGTCTACCGCAAAAGAAGTACCAAGCGCGTGTCTTTGGTGAGTGGGAGCAAGTCGGCGCAACTGGTGAGATATCAGTGCCAGTGCGCTATGAGCCAAGTACTAAACCGCGTCATATCGTCGATCACGAATGGTCCAAACATGCACTGACGTTATATGAAGTTGTGGCTCATGAAACCTGTAATGGCGAGGCAGTTACTCGGGTCATGCTAAAGCCAGTCACGGGCCGTAGTCATCAGCTACGCGTACATATGGTCCATGTCGATCATGTGATGATTGGCGATCCGATTTATGCTGAAGGTGCCGCACTAGAGATAGCACCAAGGTTGAACTTACATGCACAGCAATTGCGTTTAAAGCATCCGGTACTGGGTGCTTGGATGGACTGGGAAAGTCCTTGCCCATTTTAAATCGTTAAATTTTGCCGCTTGCGGTTAATAGGTGCGATAAACAACGGCTCTAAAGCCAGCTATAAAATGCCAGTCATGCAAATACAAGAATGAAAGTATGCTTGATATCACCACGACCAAACAGGCTATCAAAAACCGCCTTAAAGGTAAAAAGTCAAAGACGGATAAAGTAGCCGACTATGAAGTATTGATCATCGGTGCGGGTATCGCAGGTATTGGTATGGCTTGCCGTCTACAGCAACAGCAGCATAAAGGCCTGTTCGGTCATAAAGCTCCCAAAAAGCAAAAGCAGGCAAAACTGACTAATAAGAGAAAACCTCCACAGCGCTTTGCTATCTTAGAAAAACGTGCTGATTTGGGTGGTACATGGGATTTATTTACCTATCCGGGGATTCGCTCTGACTCTGACGCCCTGACCTTTGGCTATAATTTTAGGCCGTGGCTTGATTATAGAATGCTTGCAGCAGGCGATGATATCAAGCGCTATATCTCCGATACGGCACGCGAGTTTGGGGTGTCCGAACATATCCACTATCAGCATGAAGTTCAGCAGATATCCTGGTCTAGTGAGGATCAACAGTGGTCAGCAACCATCAAAGACCATGCAAGCGGTGAGATGTTTGTTAAGACTGCCAGGTTTATCGTAGGTGCCACGGGTTATTATGATTATGAGCAAGGCTATCGCCCTCATTTTGATGGAGAGGAGGGTTTTTACGGTCAAATCGTTCATCCACAGCACTGGAATAATCTAAATTATGATGATAAAAAAGTCATCATTATTGGTAGCGGTGCCACAGCAATGACGTTGCTGCCTGCGCTAGTAGATAGAGACAGCGATCAGTGTGCGCGCCATGTCACGATGCTGCAGCGTACGCCGACCTATGTGGCAAGCGTGCCGGGTGATGACCATGCTATTGACTGGCTATCTGGCAAGTTTTCTCCATTATCAAAAGAGCAGGCCTATACGCTACTGCGCGCGCGCAACGTGTTACGGCAACAAGGCCTGTACAAAGTTGCGACTCATGCACCCAAGGTGATGAAGGCAGTCTTAAAAGGTGGGGTGAAAAAAGAGTTAAAAGGTAGCGGCGTCGACAGCAAGCATTTTATGCCTGACTATAATCCATGGGATCAACGAGTATGTGCGGTGCCTGACGGTGATTTATTCAAAGCCCTGCAGGACAAACGCGCAACAGTAGTAACCGATCAAATCAGTCACTTTACTGAAACAGGGATTATGCTGCAATCTGGTCAGCACCTCGACGCTGATATCATCGTTACTGCGACTGGCTTAAAGCTACAGATGTTGGGCGGGGCTGCGGTATATATCGATGGTCAAGCTGTCGATATTGGCACGCGTATGACCTATAAGGCAGTCATGATAGAAGGCATACCTAATCTGGCAGCACTGTTTGGCTATACCAATGCCTCGTGGACACTTAAAATCGATTTGGCCTGTCAGTATGTAGTGAGGCTGCTGGGGTATATGCACAAAAATCGCTATCAAGTCGCATTACCACAAGCACAGACTGCAGATATGACAGCCTGTGCTCAAGCAGATACCGTAATGGGTTCGCTATCGTCTGGTTATGTCAGACGCGGTAAAGACGAGCTACCTAAGCAAGGTGATCGCTATCCTTGGTTCGTGACCAACAACTATCTAAGCGATCGAATCATGCTTAAGTATCGGAAGATAAAAGACGACTGGTTACGATTTAGTCGTTAGTGTCTTGGTAATTACTGATGATGGTTGTCGATAAAGTCAGCGACTTGCTTGCTTAACATCTGCCATAAGGTCTCTTGGGCGCTTTTGCTGCCCCATGCATTGTGCGGACTAAAGATAACACGCGGATGGTCGCTGATACTGAGCAAAGGATCATTAGCAGCGATCGGTTCTTGTTCAAACACATCACTAGCATAGCCGATGATTTGCTCACTATTGATTGCATCAGTTAATGCTTGGCTATCAACGATGCCGCCACGGGCGACGTTGACAATGAGCGGTTTTTTAACCATTTTTGCCAGAGTATCTTTATTAATAAGATGCTCAGTTTGTTCATTCAATGGACAGTGCAGACTGATCACATCCGCACGCGCTAGCACTTCATCAAACGCGGTATAGTCGTCGCTGCGCGGTTCGCGTCCTTGGTGCTCTGCCCATAGTACGGTCATACCAAAGGCACGAGCGATTTCGGTTACGCGTTTGCCGATAGTGCCAATACCAATGATACCTAGCGTCTTATCTTCCAAATCTATCAGCGGAATATCCAGCAGACAAAAATTACCGTTTGCAAGCCACGTGCCATCAGTGACTTTCTGATGGTAGTGGATGCCTGCGCGCATTGCATTTAACATAAGCATAAATGTGTGTTCAGGCACGCTTTTGACCGCATAACCAGCGACATTGAACAGCGCAACACCGTGCTTATCGCAAGCGGCTTGATCGACGTTATTCATGCCAGTAGCAGTCAGTTGAATAAGCTTAAGTTTCGGTAGTTGCTCTATCATCTCAGCACCGATTTGCACTTTATTAGTGATGATAATATCGGCGTCTTTGCAACGATCAATGATGACAGCCGTGTCTTTTGGCGTGTCGTTATAAGTGATGTAATCGCTCACACCTATTGGCGCTGGCAGGTCAATACCTTCAGAAAAAGTACCTTTATCTAAAAAAACGGCTTGCATGGCTAGTCCTTACTTATTGTTGTCTTATAGATAATCAGCGAATAAATGTCTATCGCATGAATCCTTATCGGCTTAATGTAGCACGTTGGTATTTTTAGTCAAAAACGAATCGGCCAAATATCGATTGAATAGACATAAGCTGCTGATAAGATAGGACAATCTGTATTATTTAACAATCACGTATTTGTCTGACATAGTAACGATCAAATAACTTATAAAATCATAGCTATCACAAGCTACCTCTTGAAAATTCAACTTAACGCACTCATCTACCCGCTAACGTTATATAATGGTGTGACTGAGCTACTGGCCCTACTAAGATTACGACATTTATTTTGCGTCTATTGACGATTTATGTTCTTTGTAATCTTACCGCTATCACAATCTACCATTGCTATCTAAATTTCATTATCTGAGTACAAAAGACATCGCCTTATGACTATCTCTATTGCTTCATTGCACAGTACTGAATTCGCCGTTGGTCAACGTTATTTATCTGATACGGAGTCTGAGCTTGGCTTAGGTGTGGTCATCGATGTTGACGACCGATGTGTGCATATTTTATTTCCGCAAAGTGAAGAGACACGCGTCTACGCCAAAAACTCTGCGCCATTATCGCGCGTGGTGTTTAAAGTAGGCGATAGCATCTACGACCAAGATGGCAAAAGCTATACGGTCAATGCCGTTGATGAAGTGATGGGCGTACTTAAATATGGCGTCGATGAGCACGAGCGCGGCATCATGGAAACCCGCCTTGCTGCCAATATCACGTTGGCCAAGCCACTTGAGCGTTTGCTTGCTGGGCGTATTGAACGTGGTGACTGGTATGAGCTGCGTCAAGATATCTTGCGCATGCAATCAGCGCTGGCAGGTCATCCACTAAAAGGCCTAATGGGTGCACGTGTCGATATCATCGAGCATCAGCTATATATCGCGCATGAAGTCGGTAAGCGTATTGCGCCGCGTGTACTACTGGCTGATGAAGTTGGCCTTGGTAAGACCATCGAAGCGGGCATGATTATTCATCAGCAGTTGCTAACGGGCAAAGCTGAGCGTGTGTTGATTTTAGTGCCGGATAGTTTGCAGTACCAATGGATGATTGAGCTGCGTCGCCGCTTTAACCTAAACTTTGCCTTGTTTGATCTAGTGCGTACTGCGGCTATTAAAGAACACGACCCTGAACAAAACGTCTTTGCCACTGAGCAATGTATCATTGGTGGCATGGATCTATTGCTTGATCACCCAGACTTATATGACCAAGCGATGGATGCAGGGTTTGATTTATTGGTTGTTGACGAAGCGCATCATCTGCATTGGGATGAAGCACAGGGCGGCAATGATAAGTATGACCTGATTGCGGATTTCGCAGAAGAAACGCCAGGTGTGATGCTCTTGACAGCAACGCCAGAGCAACTCGGTGCGCAAAGTCACTTTGCCCGTCTGCGTTTGCTTGATCCAGATCGTTTTGATGATTTGGATGAATTTATCGATGGGCAAGAAGCTTTTGCAGAGACAGCAGCAGTTGCTGGCGTCTTGATAGAAGAAAAGCCACTGAATGAAGGCCAAATCGCTGCCTTGAGTAGCTTGCTAGACATTAGTATCGAAGAGCTTTCCTCAATTAATGAAGATGAAAAACTGCGTACACATGCGCTAAACGAGCTATTAGATCGTCATGGTACAGGTCGTATCTTGTTCCGTAATACGCGTGAGAGTGTGAAAGGTTTCTATGGCCGTAGTAGCCAACCATATCCACTGCCATTACCTGAAGCATGGAAAGACAGCTATCAAACCAATGGTAAGTTGCGTGAGCAGCTATGGGGCGAAGAAAACCAACCAGATGGTGGCTGGCTAGAAGATGATCCACGTGTTTCTTGGTTGATTGATATTTTGCGCGGTGAACTTAAGCATCAAAAAGTCCTATTAATCGCTCGTAGTGGTGCGACGGTAGAGAGTTTAGAGGCGGTATTGCGTCTGCATGCAGGCATTAAGACAGCTATCTTTACTGAGCAGATGACTTTGCTTGAGCGTGACCAAGCGGCCGCATTCTTTGCAGATAGTGAAGGTGCTCAGATACTACTGTGTTCAGAAATTGGTTCAGAAGGTCGTAACTTCCAGTTTGCAAGCCAGTTAATACTATGGGATCTGCCTGCTAATCCAGATACGTTAGAGCAGCGTATTGGCCGTCTAGATCGTATCGGTCAGACGCAGCAAATCATGCTACATGTGCCTTATGTACAAGGTACAGCGCAAGAGCGTCTGTATCAGTGGTACAACGATGCGCTGAACATGTTCAATCAGATATCGCCAACCGCACAAAGCGTACAAGAGCAATATATTCAAGAGCTTAAGCCAATGCTTGAGGGTGCTGATACTTCTGAGAACAATGTCATCTTGCAAGACATTATTGACGAGGCGCTACAGACACGTTTGGGACTAGAAGCACAGCTACAAGCTGGTCGTGATCGTCTGTTAGAGTACAACTCATGTCGTCCGCGTGTCGCAGGTCGTATCGCCGATGCTATGCGTGACTTCGATGGTAATAATTTGCTGCCGCACTTTATTGAGTGTTTCTTTGCCTCTGCCAATATCGATCACAACATTCAACGTGATGGCTCGTGGGTGATCGCACCTATCGATAGCACCGAGATCAGTGACTATATTGATGGTTTGCCACTTGGTGATGAAGACGGTATGACGTTGACCTTCGAGCGTGAGCAAGCGCTTCAGCGTGAAGATATCGAATTCATCACTCATGAGCATCCATTGATGCGGGCAATTTATGAGCTAGCGAGCACCAGCACTTTCGGTAATACGACAGTTGCCATGCTAAAAAGTGCCGCTGTTCCGCAAGGTATGGTACTGCTAGAGGTGAACTTCCGTGTTGAAGCAATCGCGCCAAAAGTGCTCAATCTGCCAGCGACTTTGTCCACGCAAAATATCCGTGTCTTTATCAGTGAGCAGGGTAGTGATTTATCGGCTCGTATCAGTGCTGAGATGATTATGCCGCATGTCGAGCGATTGGATAAAAACCGTGCCCGCCAAGTCATTAAAGTACGCGGCGATGTGATTGAGCAGCGTTATTACGAAGCTGAAGATATTGCTCGTCAGCAGATCGCTGAAATTGGTGAGCAAGCAAGTAGCCGCTTTAGCCAGCAGTGGTCACGTGAAATCAAGCGTCTAAAACATCTACAGACGATCAATCCAAACGTACGTCCTGAAGAGATTGAGCGTCTAGAGCAGCTTAAAGCTCAAGGTGAGCAAGCGCTTGGTAACTTGTCATTAGTACCGGACTCTATTCGCGTACTCGTAGCAGTTAAGCCATAAACATCGGCGTATTTGTCAAAAACGAGGTGTTATTATACATCTCGTTTTTTTATGGTTGAGATTGCTTGCTTTGCTCTTTAGTTGCGATTTGTCTGGCAAAAACTGACAAGCAATACTTATGAGTAAGCTGACAGTAACTAGTCAAAGCCACCAATATTGGGTAAGATGTTTACCTTTTCTATAGAAAATAAATATTCGGTGATAACGTCGCTAACGATGTTTGTATGTTTATTTTAAGGTCTCCTTCGACAGATCTTAACAAGTGATCTCGCATTATTTTACATTCAAATATGATGGCTATATGGCATCAATATCATCAGATGCTGAGCGTTTTTGATAAAAATAAGGAAACATATCGTCATGTCCGATAATCTACAACTGATTGATGAGCTGCTGGCTACTATCGCGCTTATTGAAGTTACCCCTGATGTGTTTGAGGGTAAAAGCCATGACTATGTGGGCAGTCGTATATTTGGTGGGCAAGTGCTCGCTCAAGCGATTATGGCAGCGGCGCATACATTAGATAAAGACAAACCTTGTCACTCACTGCATGGATATTTTTTGCGTGGTGGCGATATCAACCAACCAGTGATATACCAAGTCCGTCGATTGCGTGATGGTCGTAGCTTGTCTGCACGTGAAGTCACGGCTATCCAGTACAAAGAAGTACGTGGTAAGCCGCCTATTGAGCAGGTGATATTTTCAATGATTGCCTCGTTTTCACCGATGGAAGATGGGCTTGAGTATCAAGAAGACATGCCTGTCTATCCACCGCCAGAAGACTTGCTGACAGAGCAAGATTTAAAAGAAGAGAATGTCGGAAAAGTGCCAGAAGCGCTAAAAGCAAGATTTATGCGCCGCCGTCATGTCGAGATTAAGCCAGTGAAGCCGCGTAATCCGATTAGCCCAGAACCAATGAAACCTAAGCAAGCAAACTGGCTACGCATTCGTGAGTTAGGCAATCAGCCAGTGGCTATTCAGCAGGCACTATTGGCATTCTCGTCAGACTTTTATTTGGTTGGTACAGGGCTGATGTCACATGGTGTTAGCTTTATGACCAGTGGTCTACAGGCCGCTAGTATCGATCACTCAATGCATTTCCATCGTGATTTTGATTTGAATAAATGGATGCTGTACGACATGTGGAGCGATACCACGTCTAATGCGAAAGGCTTGAATCATGGTCAGTTTTGGCAAGATGGCAAACTGGTCGCTACCGTGCAACAAGAAGGACTCATGCGTTTACGTGTGCCAAAATCTTAAAGTGCTGTAGGCTCAGCTGCTTTTAGATTGTCATCATAAAAAAGCGACTCATTATTAATAGTGAGTCGCTTTTTTTATTCCAATTTCTTATTCTAAGATTTTAACCATCGCGCGAGGCAGTCCTAGGCTGTCTTGCGCTTTTTGTTCGGTTAGCCACTTAAAGTCAATTTCAGCCGCTGCTAACTTCTGATTTAACTCAGTTACCTGCGTCGCGTCAATCGTCAATTTACGCGGGGTCAAATACCAGTGAAAATGCGTCAGCGAATGCTTAATAGGGGCGTCATCAAGCAAAGTATTGCTGACTGATTTTGCGACCAGTTCATTTTTTATCAGCCACTCATTAATGATCTGCTCAGCAGTGGTAAATTCTGCTTCGTATACTTTTTCATTACTACGGACATCGTTTGATGGCTTATCATCACTAGCTAGCGTCTTCTTAATGGTAGCCTTATTGTTCGCTTTACCATCAACTTTTTCCACGAACTGTAATGGTAAGCTCCATAATCCGCCCCAGATACCGTTGTCAGGGCGCTGTAGCCATAGTATGTCACCATCTGCACTTTCGATCAGCAGGGCATCACTGAACTTACTAGGTTTGGGCTGCTTTTTTGCTTTGACGGGATAATCAGTCTCGCGCCCTTGCGCATGGGCTAGGCAGTCTTCTTTTAATGGACACAATAGACACGCAGGCTTGCTACGGGTACATAATGTCGCACCCATATCCATCATGGCTTGCGCAAACAATCCTGAGTTCTCTGTCGGTGTCAGTCGCTCTGCCAATGCCCATAAATCTTTGGTGGTAGCAGATTTAGTGATGTCGCCATCGATAGCTGCCCAACGTGTCAGTACTCGTTTGACATTGCCATCGCAGATAACGCCATAGTGGTGCAATCCCATCGCCATAATCGCCCCAGCCGTTGATGGGCCAACGCCAGAAATCGCTTCCCAACCTGCGAGTGTCTGCGGGAACTCGCCAGTCTCCTTTATTACTTCAACCAGCTGCTTTGCCCCTTTATGCAAATTACGGGCGCGCGCATAGTAGCCAAGCCCTGCCCAATGCTCGGCGACCATATCCCATTCTGCTGCGGCCAGATCTTGTACGGTTGGAAAGGTGTCCATAAACCGTGCAAAATAGGGCAGTACGGTGTTGACTTGCGTTTGCTGGAGCATGACTTCTGATAACCAAACGATATAAGGATTGGGCGTATCGGTCTGGTGCTGTTGCCACGGTAAATCATGGCGACCGTTTTCGGCAAACCAATCGAGAAGGCGCGGGGCGAAGGAGTTTAGGGAAGAGGTGGTGTGGTTAAAAATTGTGTCAAAAGATTCAGAATTAGCAATTGGCTGGGTCATAGGCTCTTTTATTTGGTTTTTTGAAGGTAAACAATTATACCTGATATCCGTATTTGCTACGACCCAACTTTGACGTACTGCTATTAAATAATATAATAAAAATAACTACTTAACGATATCGAAAAGTAGGAGGTTGTTGGTAGTATGATCAACATAATCGTAGATATAACTATTTTCTGATATATAACCAGAAAAACGGTCTTTTTCTGACTCTAAATCAAATTTATGTAGAATTCGTTCTAATATAAATTCGCCCTGACTACCTGTTTGATGATCTCTAGGAACGTAAATATTGTTATTACTATTTAGCTTATTAAATATCATCAAAATCAAACTTCTTACATAGTTTTGTTCTACGATAATACGATCTTTAGGTAAGGTTAAACGAGCACAGCCCATGAATTCCAAAAAGTCCTTACTGATAACATTTTTGTCCGAAACTTGCTGAAGGATTTTTTCATTGATCATATAAACAAACGATAGGAAAACCATCAGAATTTGCTCAACAATCTGTGACTTACTTTGTTCTTTGTCTTCAAAAATTATTAGCGTTTCTATACAACGAACAGTCTGTTCAATTTTACGAAGTGATAATTCACTGAGATCCAAGAAGGTTGGGATTTCATATATGAATTCATTATCTTTAAATTCTTGAGGGATAACTTTACTAGCTTGTACCGTAGCTTTAAAGTAAGTAACGTTATTTTCAATAGACCTACCTTCGATATCTTTTATAGAAGTTGGCAAATTGATTTGATATTTAAAAAATTTATATAGATAATCGCGAGAGTTGGTTTCGCTACCATAGTTATGTTTGATAGTGGCTTTAAGTTGCTCCGCATTGGTAATCAAGATGATCTGCACGTTTTCAACGTCAAAGACATGTTTGATAGTTTCTAACATCATCACTGCAAAATCTGGACGACATCGGTCAAGCTCGTCAATGAGTAAAATGATAGGGTTTGTGGAAGCAATATCTGATAGAGCATCGCGCAATGTCGATAAATTCTTTTCCGCTTCTACTTGATCTTTAATCATAGACTCAAGTGACTGGTCGATAAGAGATTTTGACCCATCCTTTATTTCTTCCATTCCATCTGCTAGTGCATCAGGAATATCTGCCGCGTATCTACCGAATGCAAATCCTAATCCTGCTTTGAGACCTATACCAGAAATAAGCCTTAGGTAAGGGACTGCATTTTTTATAAAATTCTTTCGCTTGTCGTCTTTTTCATCGTAGAAACTAGCCACCTCAGCTATAAGTGTTAAGAGCGGCTCATTGGCATGATCAGCTTGAAAAGCATTTACATAGCCAACTTTATAGTTATTGGGACTATCTGCTTCAATCAGATTTTTAAGTTTAAAACAAAACTCTGTCTTTCCTGTGCCCCATTTACCATCAATGATAAGTGGTGAGACATCAATATCTGAGTCCAAGAGTTTAATGATTTTTTCAGCGATAGGCTTACGTGTGAACTCATCTCTACTCGAAAAAGTTAACTCTCTCATTATGCTGTAATCTGTCATTAAGCACTCTCTATATTTATAATTTTGATATATGATACTTATGTTATACAGATAATACAGACATAAAAAAAGCCCATTAGGGCTTTTATATAAGTAGTAGCTTTTTGAGCAATGATCTTTTAAATAAACGCTACTTCCGATTCTTTCGCGTTTTTAGACGACGTAAGCGCTTTTCTTCCTCTTTCGCTTTTTTCTTCTCTTCAGCAGCGAGTCGTTGTTCAGCGACGACGATTTCTTCAGCTTCAGTCATTGCTGGTGTTTCTAGCGTGATGCGACCAATCTTCGCGCTACGCAATTCGTTAATGAGAATCTCAGACATACGGTACGTATCGACTTGGTTGCCCGCGCGTACACAGCCGCGATTACGCCCAGCCACTTCAAAAAACTCCCAGTCAGTCTTCGGTAGCTCTTCAATTTTATAGCGAGTTTTTAGCAGCTCAGGATAAGCTTGCATTAGGTACTCAGCGGTATAGCTTGCCACATCAGCGAAGTCAAAAGCAGTATCACGGATACCGCCCGTCGCTGCTAAACGATAGCCAGAGTTTTCGTTTTCAACCTTTGGCCATAGCATACCGGGCGTGTCATAGAGCATGATGTCATCGTCGAGCTTAATCAACTGCTGCGATTTGGTCACGGCTGGCTCATCGCCTGTTTTTGCCACAGCACGTCCTGCTAGCGTATTGATCAGCGTTGATTTGCCAACGTTTGGAATACCCATAATCATCGCTTTGATTTGACGACCAGTCCCGACTTTATTAGGTACGAGATGCTTACAGATGGCGATGATGCGTTTTACATCATTGGCTTTTTCAGTATCGCAAGCAATGGCTTTGACCCCATCTTGCTGCTCGAGATAATCCATCCATGCTTGAGTCAACTCAGGATCGGCAAGGTCAGCTTTGTTTAGGATTTTGATAACAGGTTTTTCGCCGCGCAGTGCTGCGACCATTGGGTTCTCACTACTATAAGGAATACGCGCATCGATGACCTCGATGACCAAATCCATCTGCGGCATGACTTCTTTGATTTCGTTACGGGCTTTGTTCATATGCCCAGGGAACCACTGAATACTTGCTCTCTTATCCATCTGCTTTCATAACCTTTTATAAAAAATGCTAAAAGTAAAACAATCAACGTTTACTTTCTAATGGTGTCCAGTTTACTACAGAACCACCTTGCTCACGGCACAATTTCACCCAACCAGCTTTGTCATTACGCCTGATTTTGGTTTTCTGTTTCCTCATGCGTGGGTGGTAATGGGGCAAGGTAGCCAATTAATAGTATTAAACTGCCTGCGCCAAGGAAGGATATCACTCGCCAAATTGCCTCAGTCTGTGACAAATCGACTAAGACCAGTTTGAGGACGACGATACCTAACAATCCAATACCCATAAACCAAAGCGCGCGTTGCCAGTAGCGACTCGCCATGATGGTGGCGACCAATGCCAAGAGCGTCCATAGAATCGTCAGTCCAGTTTGTACTTGCTCGCTCTGCCATGCACCGCCTTGATAGTCATTCCAAAGTGGCGTACCAATAAAGGCATGTAGCGTTCTGACCAACATGCTGGAGATTAACCAAAAACTGATCAGACCCAATATAATTAGCAAATTTTCAGCGGTGAATACGCGCTTAGATTTGACAGCTGTACTCGACTCGATAACGGTTTCATTGTGTCGGCGTTGGCTGATGTAATACAGACTAAAACCAACCGATAATGTCAGCCACGATGTGATGTCATATAGATTAAATAATGGAACATAAGACAGTCCCCAAATCACACCGTCATAAGACCAATTGGTAAGAACAACCCACAGTAAAGCAATGGGAGCAAAGATGGCAACACATCCTAATAGTGCCTGTCGCCAATCAAACCAGTACAGCAGACCTTGTTCTGAAACTTTACTAGTTGATGTATTTTCTTCATTTTGTCTGAGATAACGATGATTGAACCATGACCCAAATAATATGAGTACTGCTGGAAATAAGAAAGCCATCACGCCATCAGAGTCTGGTAGGCCATAATGCGCCGTGGCAGCAATAAGTAAGATACCCGTACCTAGCCAACTTGCATCAGTATAGCGTGAGACACTGTTATTATCAGACCATGTATCAAACCATGTTTTTAGCCATAGCTGCCCCATAATTAACCAGCCGACTATCAACCCTATTAAGACCAACCACTCCGCTGTTGCCCATGTTAGATTTCGCTCAAACTTTTGGGGCAGTTGCAGTATTAGCATGAAGTAGAACAAGGCTAATAATCCATGACTAAGCTGTCTAATTTCCGCCCACGGACGATAGCGATTGATAACCCAATAAGCGATCAAGCTCACAAGTGCTGCTAGTGCAATTACGGTCGTGCTTGATTGCCAGATATCAAACCAATGATGCAAATCAAGCATTAGTACTTGTAGCACCCAAGCCATCGCAGTCAATGTCAAAAATTTGATGAATCTAGGGCTATGCCAAACGAATTTGAATACGCGGCTCTGACTATTGATTGAGGTCAGCCATTGCTGCGCAGCTTGCATACTGACACCCAGCGCACGCGCATAGCTGGTCAGTACATCTGATGTGCCGTCCAATGTTTGTGATTGCATGACTGAGGATTGAGATTGTATGACCGAGGATTTTGTAGTGCCTTTATTGTTAAGGTTATTACTACTATCTAAGCTATTAATCAGCACAGCAGGGGAGTTGCTAGCGCGTAATATAAAGACGGTCGCTAGATAACTGAGCGCTGAAATACTAAAGGCTAAAACGGGATAGTCTGTGATAGAGAATATCGCTGTCGTTACTAGTATAACAATGCTGACGAGCTGTAATAGCAAGCCGAATAATACAGACCACGATCGCAACGAGCGTCGTCCAAACCATACTAGCGCCAACCCTTGTACAGACCAACCAAAAGCAATCCATTCAGCATCTAGCGCCAACGGAATAACGAGCGCAAAAAACCCTAATCCTAATGCCAGCATGCCTTCGGTGATTAAAGCATAGCGTCTACTGCGCTGGATGAACAACCAGCCCATCTCAAGGTAAACCGTAGCCAAAATGGCACTGGTAATCGTGAGGGCGTTAGAGATGTCGTTTAGTAAGGCAGAAAATAAACCAAAAGACAGAAGCGGTACTGAAAACAGTAAGCCTATATCAATAGGGAATACATAGGAGCTGTTTACATAGGCTCTGTCCAAGTGTTTTGTATTATCTATATTATCAGCATGGCTGAGGTCTTTTTCATTTAGCGCATTATAAGTGATGATTTGCTGGGCATAACGAATGACGACAAATAAGTAAAGCAGCCAGTGTAAGGTTACTAACGCTACCAATGCCCAACGCTGCGTTTCAATGACGGCGCTCAGGTTTTCGCTGATACCCCAATAGTATGCCAAGCCAAATGTCACAGTCACACCGAATAGATTTAATATTTTCCACGGTCGATAATGAGCAATCACGGCAATCGTGACGTTTAGCAGTAGATAATAGCTAAATAACGTGACTAAGCTGCCAGTATCTTCACTGGTCAAAATCGGTGCAAAAAATCCACCCGATAATGCCAGTAATGCTAATGGGAAGGCGTTTTGACGTACGGCAAGGGCAATGGTAATGGCAGACAATAACCCAAGCCCGATAAAGCTTGGGATGCTAGGAATGATTTCATAAACACTGTAAGCAAAAAAGGTACTTAGATACGCAATTGCTAAACCTGCACCTTGTAGCGTAATCCCATATGAGAAGCGTTTTGCCGTTAGCTTTAACCCAAGCGCTGCCAATGCTAACCCTGTAACGCCAACTGCTATCAGCTTTGTGGTAATTGAAATCTCGATATATTCGCTCAATAAGCGAAGCAGGAGCACCACACCTACCAGCAGCACCAGTACGCCGACTCGCACGACCAAGTTGCCACCGAAAAACCAGTTTTTTATTGAGTGAATGAGCGAGGTCACAATAGGTAATGAGCGTTCATCTGGCTCAATCGGTGCGGACGACGCCGTATTTTTCGTATTTATCGAGGCGTTATCGTCTATAGATTTACTATTAGATATATTTGATGCTGCATGTGTGGTCGAGTTTGAAGCAACGGTAGGAAGCGGTGGTGGTGATACAGGCAGCCGATTATCTAGAGAAGAGTGTTGTGAGTCAAAAGCTATTTCTTTAGCATCATGGTCTTTAGTGTTACTGTCTTTAGGAATATTGTCTTTAGGAACATTGTCTTTAAGATCATGATCGTCAGTAGCAGTGTTGCGTGCATAATTGCTTTTATCGATCAAAGGTGCAGATGGAGGCGACATAATACGATGTCTTTGCTGCTCAAGCTCAGCTTGCAGCGTCGTTACATCACGGCGTAGATGCTCGATTTTTCGAGCTATCCTAGTATATAATGCGACCACTACGATCAATAAAATCGTAAAAGCCAGCCAGCCCAACTGGGTCACCATTAGATACAACATCTTCGTCACTCAATCCAGTTTATAGTAAAGTGATAATGACGTGATTTGATAAGAAGCACAAGACTACTCTAATTACTGGGCTAAAAGACAAATGCTAGAATGACACTCAAAATAAAAGGGTAGCTTAATAATTAAGCTACCCTTTTTAATAGTCTTTATACCAAATCATTTCTTATGCTAAATTGGCTTTCATAAACTCAAGCATGTTTTCCCAGCTTTGTTTAGCAGCGGCTTCATTATAGCCAAGATCTACTTCATTTTTAGCTGCACGCTCATCGGCATGCGGGTTGGTAAAGCCATGTTTGGCATTGTCATAGACGTCGATAGTGTAGTCAACATCGGCTGCATCTAGCTCTGATTTTAGACCTTCGATAGCATCCATTGATACCATTGAGTCATCACGGCCATGAGCGACCAACACTTTTGCTGCAAAGTTTTTGTCTGCTGGCTGTTTTGGGGTTGGGTTACCATGGAACGTAGCAACCGCTTTTAGCGGCATGCCTTCGCGAGCCATATCTAGTACAACTTTACCACCGAAGCAGTAACCGATTGCGCCTAGGTTATCACCATCGACTGATAACTGATCGCTGAAGTCATTAAGGATTAAGCGGCAGCGTGCCATTAGCATGTCTTGATCGGCCAGTACTTGCTCCATCCACATGTTTGCCTGCGCTGCATCAGTAGTTAGTTTGCCTTCACCGTAAACGTCCATAGCGACTGCTGCATAGCCCGCTTCTGCCAAACGCTCAACCACTGATTTTGGATGATCGACCACGCCCCACCATTCTGGTGCAACCAAGATACCTGCTGCTGGATTTTCATCTGAAGCGTTTTCTGGTAGTGCTACATAACTGATAAGTTCTACACCATTCTCGGTAGTACTGATTAATTCAAACGTCTTAATTGACATATTATTGTCCTTTTTTATGTTGTGAGTTTTAATTATTCGTCATTGTGATGGTTCGTTTTTCTAACTCGTACTACCTTAACGCCCATGTCTAGCAAAAACAGCTATAATACTGTAACGCTCTTTATCAAAATGCTACTGCGACTTTATGACTATAAATTTGTTAAACAAAAATAATGACCAATCAGACTTAAACTTAGGTCTCGATGTAGCGCCCACGCCTGCGCAATCGGTGAGTTTGTGCCCTGATAGTGCCGATGTCGATTCTAATGCTGATGCTGACTCTAAGTATGAGTCCGAGCCACTACGTCCGCAGTTTTGGTCGCGATTTGCGTTAACAGAACTAAACCATAGCGAGTGGGAAGCACTGTGCGATGGTTGCGGCAGTTGCTGCTTGATTAAGTACATCGATGAAGATGAAAGCGGCAATGTGGATGAGGAGCTGGTCGAATATACCGATGTCACCTGCCAGTTGATGGACTGCGCGACGGGGTATTGCAGTCACTATGCAACGCGTCAGGAGCACGTACCAGACTGTATTCAGCTGACTATGGACAACTTACCCAAGATGATGTGGCTACCATCGCACTGCGCTTATAAGCGTTTGTATAAAGGGCAGGGCTTACCAAGTTGGCATTTATTATTGACTGGGGATGCTGTGGTAACACAACAACAAATGCGAGCGGCCAACGTGGGCGTCGCCGGTCGCTGTGTCACGGAAATCGGTATGTCTGATGAAGAGATGGAAACGCGGGTGGTTAACTGGGTTAACCCTTAGTCTACAGTTAGTTAGATGCCTGAGCAGTAGATTTGGCTTTTGCTTCCGCACTGGCTTGCGAGTTAGCCAATGCTGGTATCGGAATATCTTGACGAATCTGCTGTGAGAATTTATGGCTGTTTTTATCTCTATCGATATCAGACTGTGAGTTAACTTGATTATCAAAGCCTTTTGCTTTCGGGTTAATATGGGTACGCTCATACCACGTATTCATTGACCAAGGTTGGTTGTTCTTTTCGGGAGCAGCATCCAACATACCTACATCATATAGATAGTTCGGTAACCAACCAGACACCCAAATCCGATAATCCCATGGCAAACGATCGCCACTAACGATACGCGCCATATAAAAGATAATATTGGTACAGTTGCTAATCAATGTATTGTACCAAGCAGGTTTAGCGTTCAAATCATCAGCCGCAGTCAGATAAGACTCAAATAGTGATTTGACTTCATGCTGTTGCAAATTGCTAATAGGAAACAGATAAACCTGCTCGCCACGCGCGTTGCTACGGGTATAGATAATGTCGCGCTCTTCTGCGACAATCAGGCTCAGCTCATAACGTCGAAAAAAGCCAGCAAGTGCTGAAAAAGACTCGCCATCTTCTTTACGTATCTCGAATGAGAAGGCAAGTGGTCTATCACCTTCAAATCGAAAGCTAACCAAGGTATGAGCAATCAGTGGTCCCATCCAATAAGAATTGGTCACATCAACGCCAGAGAGTTTAGACAGATCAATCGTACGAGTATCCCAGTGCTCGGTAGCATCCTCTTCAGTTTGCCAATCAAAGTTTCGAACATTGGTTAAGGTAATCAAGTCAGGATTGGTCGCATCGCGCTCATAGGAGACTCGCTGGTCGACCTCAGCCATCCATTCTCGATCTTGTTTCGGTTCGATAGAAAAAAACCAACCTAGACCCACGAGCCAAACAGCGCCATATATACCGATAAGCAGCTTGGTTGCTGTGCCTTTGCTAATTGATTTTTTATTAGATAGTGAGTCACTGTGCAATACTCTTGTGACGACATTCCAATAACGTGTACTTAGCAGCGCAGCTAATATGCCTACAATTGCTATTGTCGCAAGCCAAGTCAATACTGAGCTGACACCACACTGATACCAAATCGCGAGTAACAACCATAGCGCTGATAACAACAACGTAACGGCGATTAAAAAAGTCACAAGATGCTGGTGCCATGTAGACTTTGGCTGATTGCTATCTAATGAGCTGTTTTTTAATGTTT
Organism: Psychrobacter sp. 4Dc; assembly: GCF_002836715.1. Taxonomy (GTDB): domain Bacteria; phylum Pseudomonadota; class Gammaproteobacteria; order Pseudomonadales; family Moraxellaceae; genus Psychrobacter. The sequence goes on along the minus strand of NZ_PJAT01000112.1, from coordinate 20,364 downwards.
CGCGTTTTAAGTCAAGGTTCTCTAAACCACGCTTCTCTAAGCCACGACTGTCTGACAGTCGACTGCGTGAACGCGACGAGAGTAAGTGAGAAAAAACGGAACGTAGCGACATAGGGTTTGCTTTGATAAATAAAGGCTTTGACCATAGCAAAGTTTACAACACGCTGACAATACAATTTGAGTGAATTTATCGTTGAATGTCGGTGAGCCTTGCGATAAAGTGAAGCTAATTTGTACTAGCAAATTTGTTATTCATGCAGTAATTAATAACAAACTAGCTGTTTTATTTGCTACTTTTATCCCCATCTAGGCTCTACTTGTTTTTTTATTGAGTATTGTTCGTTTTTTTATTGAATACTATTCTGATTTTTATTAACTAAAGAGGTTAAATCACACCACCATGTCTGACGACACTCCCAGCCCGAGTAGTTGGTCGATGCGCGGCTTAAAACGCTGGCTATCGACCGCCCCCGAAACCCGTGATGAATTGATTCGTCTGGTACAAGACTCGCGCCAGTTTTTAGAGCCTGATACTGTCGATATGCTAGAAGGCGTGTTAGATTTGCCTGCGACACAAGTCCGCGAAATCATGACGCCGCGTCCGCAAGTAATTGGTCTGCACGAGAGTACCAGTCTTGCTGAAGTGATGGACATCATTCTTGAGACCACCCATTCGCGCTATCCTGTTTTTGACAGTCAAGATGATGATGCCGTCATCGGTATCTTATTGGCAAAAGACTTGATTCCAATTTTGGTACATATGGTCCGCAATCAAGAAGATAAAATTGACAGTAAGCGTCTTAGAGACTTGGTGCGTCAGCCGCTATATATCAGTGAAACGGCTCGTTCTGATACCTTGCTACGCTCTTTGCAGCGTACTCAAGTACACATGGCGATTGTCGTGGATGAGTTTGGTAACTTCGGTGGTGTGGTCACCATGGAAGACTTGTTGGAAGAAATCGTGGGCGACATCGTTGATGAGCATGATGACTTTGATGAAGACAGCGATATCAATAACATTGTCCCTGATCCAGAAAAACCAAATACATGGCGTGTGCAAGCGTCTACAGTAATTGAAGACTGTAATGATGAGCTTGGTAGCCGTTTTGACGATACCGATGTCGATACGATGGGCGGTCTGGTCATGCAAGCGCTTGGCTTCGTTGGTGATCTAGAAGGCGAGAGCGTCGTGATAGATGATTGGAAAATTACTATTACCGATGTAGAAGGGCGATTTATCCAAAATCTAGAGCTGACCAAAACCAATGCCGAGCAACAGATATTAATAGGCAGCCACTAGCTTGATTATATTGTCACGATAATTGGTCAATAAATAAAACTTGTTAGCAAATTCCACAAAAAACACGATGAAAAATCGTGTTTTTTGCTTTCTGCCTTTTGGTCTTTAGAATGAGGTTTTAGCTACGCAAATTTACCCACTTGTAGGTTTTGACTGGTATCATGGGTGGGTTTTATTTGTGGCCCTGCATAAAGCATTGTGCAGTCAGGTTTTGCGTGAGTGTTATCTCATCGCTTAGCTGAGAAATTTTAGAAAATATGGTTTTGGATAACTGCTATGCGTCTGTCTACTGTTGATTTGCAAAAACGTCTGAACCCCGATAAGCCAAAAGGTTTACATATGGGGTTGACGGTACTAATAGCTTGGCTGGCAGGGGCCGCTTTCATACTCGCGCTCGCGCCTTATGGCATTTGGCCAGTTGCCTTGGTATCACCTGCCATCTTATATGCGTTATTGGTACCAGCGATGACAGGTCGCCGCGCCTTTCTAATCGGTCAGGCCTACGGTACAGGGCTATGGTGTGTTGGCGCGTTTTGGCTATATACCTCGATACACGTTTATGGTGATACACCCGCATGGCTTGCACTGATTATGATTGCGCTCATGGGTCTAGGCATGGGCTTGTTCCATGGCTTTTTGGCGCTCATCTTTAATCGTGTAGTCGGCAAGCAGCCGTTATCTTTTGCTGCCCTGTGGATACTCCAAGAGTGGATGAAAACGTGGTTGTTTACTGGCTTTCCTTGGCTATTCGTTGGTTACGCGTTTACTGAGCAGTACTGGTTGTCGTCGCTCGCGCCTGTGGCTGGTGTCTTTGCGGTTTCTTTTGTGGCGGTACTACTGGCTGCCAGTATCGTTGAGCTGTTGCGTCGCCGCGGTGGCTATATGATTCCATCGATAGCCTTGCTAATCATTAGTAGCGCGCTATGGTTGATCAATCCGCAATGGACCAAACCAAAAGGCACTCCTGATCTATCGGTATCTTTGATTCAAGGTAATATCCCGCAAGACCTAAAATGGCTCACTGAGTATCAGATTGAGACGCTAAAAATCTATGCAACGTTGACCCGAGATGAATGGGGACGTGACATCGTGCTGTGGCCTGAATCGTCGATTCCCATGTTTCAGACAGAAGCTGTTGGTTTTATCAGCGAAATGGTCGCGATGGCCAAAGAGACTGACACGACATGGGTAACAGGTATTCCTTATAAGGATGAAGCAGCGTTTGATGCCAGTACAGATAAATATCCGCCATTTTATAATAGCGTGGTTGCGCTAGGGGCACAGGCAGAGGGGCTGTATAAAAAGCAACGTCTGGTGCCATTTGGGGAATATATTCCATTCCAAGGCGTGCTCGATATTCTACCTAATCTAGCAGGCAGCCAAGACATTATGAGCTATAGTCGTGGTAGTGATCAGCAGTCACCGCTGCGTGTGCGAGGGCATAATTTAGGTGCAGCCATCTGTTACGAAGTGGCGTATCCAGATACCACGCGCAAAAATGCCATTGGCACGGACTTCTTATTGACCATCTCAAACGACGCTTGGTTTGGTACGTCAGCAGGCCCACTACAGCATCTACAAATGGTACAGATGCGCGCACTAGAAAACGGCCGCTGGTTTATGCGTGCGACCAACACAGGTGTGACAGCTATTATCGACCATAAAGGTCGTATCGTAGAGCGTGCACCGCAGTTTGAACGTACTGTATTGCGCGGTGATATTCAGGCGCGAGTTGGTAATACGCCATTTATGCGCTTTGGTCAATATCCTATTTTGTTTATCATGGCACTGTTGCTGATACTCAGCTATTTAGGTAAACGTCCGAAAACTCCAGTACGTTTGGTTAAGTAGTATTATTAAGTAAGATGTGTTGATAGTGAATAAGAGATAACTGATTAAGTAGTTAGCTGTCACAAGTGTCAAAAATGAATATTTAAATTGTGGATAATAAACCCTTTAAATACTTAAGGGTTTTCACAAATCAGTATAAATTGCGATATAATAGGTCAATATTTCAAATATTTTGTGCAAGGTGGATAAGGTATGTCAGAAGGTATCGTTAATAACAATCCAAAAAAAGAGCTGTTATTCGCTTTAGGTGGCATTGCCATGTTCTTAGGTATTGTCTTACTTATTGGTGTTTCTGCATTTTTGCGTCCAGCAGGCGAGCATATCACTGCTGAGACAACTGAAGCATCAGCCGCGGCAGATGAAGCAGAAGCCACTGCTACTGAAGAAGCGGCTCCAGCTGATGCAGAAGCTGCAGCAACAGAAGAAGCGTCAGATGCTACAGCGCCTGATACTGCAGCAGATGCAACCGTAACACCAGCGGCAGATGCAGATGCAGATAGTGCAGTTGTCACTGCAGAAGCTGGTACCGCAACTGCTTCTGGTACTGTAAGCCAAGCCGCTGTTGCTGATGCTGATTTGACAGCTGAGCAAGCGGATGGTGACTTAGATGCTGGGAATGCTGGCGACGCTACTGATGAGACCGCAGCACAGTAAGCTGTAGTATGACTATGTAACTGATCTAAAATAGTGTAAATGATCCAAAATGGTGCTACTCGATTGTCAAATGAGCTGCATTATAAAGTCTGTATCAACAGTGCTATAAGCATAATATTACTGTCTTAGATACCCATAAAAAGAGTCCGTTCTCAACCATTGAGAGCGGGCTTTTTTTATAGGTATTTGTGTAATTTTTGACCAGTTCTTTCTTTACTTGATTATAGCCAAGTGAAACAATGTTCCGCCTATATGACCGTCCATCTGGATAATCAGGGGTTTGGTCATTACAAATATGATCTTTAAAGGAATAAAGTTATGGGCACAGAAACAAATTCGGGGGCTAGTGAAGCAGAGCTAGAAGCACTAGACAATGGCTTTATGGGACATCCTGCGCCCTTACGCTCATTGTTTTTTACCGAAATGTGGGAGCGATTCTCCTATTATAGTATCCGTCCACTATTAGTTCTATTTATGGTGGCAACAGTGAGCAGTGGCGGTTTTGGCTTCGATGAAGTCACCGCTTCTGCTATTTACGGTATTTTTGCGGGTTCGTTATACTTAGCAGCAGTACCAGGTGGTTGGCTGGCAGATAACTGGCTAGGTCAAGAGCGGGCGTTGTGGTGGGGCAGTATTATTATCGCCCTTGGTCACTTGTGTATCGCGCTCTCAGCGATGTTTGGCATGACGCTGTTCTTCGTTGGTTTAATCTGTATTGTCTTAGGTTCAGGGTTATTTAAGACCTGTATCTCAGTGATGGTTGGCGCCTTGTATCCTAAAGGCGACTCTCGCCGTGATGGCGGTTTTACCTTGTTTTATATGGGTATTAACATCGGTGCGTTACTAGCAGCACTTATCGTTGGCGTATTCAAAGAAAAAGGCATGTGGCATGTCGGCTTTGGCGTTGGTGGTCTGGGTATGCTGGTTTCATTATTGATTTATCGTTTTTTCGCGCAAAAGAACTTAACACGTTATGCACGTGCCAAAGGTATCTCAGCCGAGTGGGAAAAATCTAACGACCATTATAAAAATATCGGTCGCTGGGTTGGTGGTTTTGTCGCCTTGCTAGTAGCCGCAGTGCTATTAGTGTCTACTGGCATGATATCGTTCAATCCTGAGATGGTTGCAGAGTATATGACCTATATCATTGCTGCGGTGGTCATTTTGTATTTCGCTATTATGTTTATCTCACCGCGATTGGATAAGACGGACAAACTACGCTTGTTAATTTGCTTTGTCTTAATCATTGGCTCGACGCTGTTTTGGTCAAGCTTTGAGCAGCAGCCAACATCTTTTAACTTGTTTGCTGATCGTTATACCGATCTGAATGTTTTAGGATTTGAGATACCAAGTATTTGGTTCCAGTCATTGAACCCACTATTTATTTTAATATTGGCACCTATCGTTAGTATTATTTGGGTCAAGCTTGGTAACCGAGGTCTTGAGCCTAGCAGTATGGCTAAGTTTGCACTCGGTATGCTACTGGCAGCCGCAGGTTTCGCCTTGATGATTTTTGCTTCAAAAAGCATTTTAGCGCCTGGTGCTGGTTTGGCATCACCACTGTGGTTGGTTGGTAGTTTATTATTATTGACGCTAGGTGAGTTAGCATTAAGCCCAGTTGGTTTGTCTGCCATGACTAAATTGGCGCCAGAAGGTATGCAAGGTCAAATGATGGGCCTGTTCTTTGCTTCTATCGCTATGGGTAACTTGGTTGCCGCCTTCTTCGGTGGGCATGTATCTGCTGACAAAATCGAAGGGTTACCAGGTCTATTCACAACCATGACCATCTTCTTGGTAGTTACCGCTGTACTATTATTGATACTAGCAAAACCTATCAATAAAATGCTTAAAGAAAGCGAGCGTGAGAAACAACTGGCCAAGCAATAAGAAAGTCTGATGTACATTTGTGAATAACAACAGCACAAGTGACATATGATGAGACGTGTTACCATTACTGGTAGCACGTTTTATTGTTTTAGTTGATGAGATATTTGGCACAAGCTATTGAAAGCTTATTATCTGCCCAAACATCTATGATAGCTCACCGTAAACAGCAGTACAGCGTTTTATAAGCCTATATTAATTCAATTTTACATTCTAAATAAGTAGAAGTAATTATCAAAGCAAACATAGTTAGATAGCTAAATAAGTAGACTGTTTGCTTGAATAATTGCTATCGATAATAAATATCTTATTAAAACTGAAGCGGTATCAAGAACTCAAACAAGACGACTATTAGAACAAGACGATTGTAAATAATCGCGCCATCATCAAATTTTATAACCTCTATAAGGACACATTCAATGAATAAACAAGCCATTCACGAACGTATTGCTAACTTACGTAGCACCTTAGCAGCGCAAGATCTCACCGCAATTATCGTCCCCTCTGCTGATCCACATTTATCTGAATATCTACCAGAGTACTGGCAAGCACGCTTATGGTTGTCAGGGTTTACCGGTTCTGTCGGCACACTGGTTGTGACTGCTGACTTTGCAGGTCTATGGACGGATAGCCGTTATTGGGTACATGCTGCCGACCAGTTAGAAGGCACAGGTATTACTTTAGAAAAGCTTGCGCCAGGTCAGCCAAATCATATCGACTGGCTAGCCGATCATTTGCAAGAAGGGGATAGCGTAGCAGTAGACGGCAACGTACTATCTATCGCCGAGCAAGATCGCCTGCTAAATGCTTTTGATGCCAATGACATTACTTTGATTACTGAGCGTGATGTGCTGACAGAGATTTGGACAGATCGCCCAGCACTACCAGCGGCCAAATTATACGCTCATGATGAGCAGTTCCTTGCTCAGTCTGCCACCTCAAAGCTTGCAGCAGTACGCGAAGGCATGGCAGAAGCAGGTGCGACCCATCATTTACTTTCAAGCTTAGACGATATCGCTTGGTTGACGAACTTGCGCGGCGCTGATGTTGATTATAATCCGGTATTCTTATCGCACATGTTGATTGATGCCGACAAAGCAACGTTGTTTGTTGATACTGATAAAGTAAGCGAAGATATTGCACAGAGTCTAAAAGACAGCGGTATCACATTGGCTGACTATTCTGCTGTGCAAGAGGCATTGAGTGCATTAACGCCAGACGATTTACTACTGTTAGATCCGAGCAAAGTTGCAGTAGGCACGCTCTCAAAAATGGCAGATGATGTTGGTTTTATTGAGCAAATGGCGCCTAGTACATTACTCAAATCTGTAAAATCTGATGCAGATATCGATCATGTGCGTGAAGCGATGCGTCAAGATGGTGCTGCTTTGGCTGAGTTTTTTGCCACATTTGAGCAGCGTCTAGCAAACGGCGAGCGTTTAAGTGAGCTAGATGTTGATAGCATGCTGATAGACGTGCGCAGTCGTCAGCCGCATTATGTCTCGCCAAGCTTCCCAACCATCGCAGGCTTTAATGAAAATGGCGCGTTGCCACATTACCGCGCTACACCAGAAAAATTCAGCTACCTTGATGTGGCCGAGGGCGAAGGCGGATTGCTACTGATTGACTCAGGCGCACAGTATCAAAACGGTACGACTGATATCACCCGCGTAGTTGGTATTGGGCAAGTCACTGCTGAGCATAAACGTGACTTTACTATTGTGTTAAAAGCTCACATTGCGCTAGCTCGCGCTCATTTCCCTGATGGTATCGCTTCACCGTTGATCGATGCCATTTGCCGTGCGCCATTATGGCAAGCACAGATGGACTATGGTCATGGTACGGGTCACGGCGTTGGGTATTTCTTAAACGTACATGAAGGCCCGCAAGTCATTGCCTATAGTGCTAGCACACCAAAAGAGCGCGCGATGAAAGTCGGTATGATTTCTAGTAATGAGCCAGGTCTATACCGCGAAGGCAAATGGGGTATTCGTATCGAGAACTTGGTAGTAAATACGCCAGTTGCTAAGCCTACTGAGACAGAGTTTGGTGATTTCTTGAACTTTGAGACCATCACTTACTGCCCAATCGATACGCGTCTGATTGAGCCGTCACTGTTGGATCAAACCGAGATTGATTGGCTAAATGACTATCATAGCCAAGTCTTCGCAGAGCTAAAAGATCGTGTTGAAGGGTCAGCGCTTGAATGGTTGACTGAACGTACCAAAGGTATTTAATACCAAGCTCAAAACATTAACTAAAAGTACTAAAAAGCCCCGTAAATAATTTACGGGGCTTTTTAGTGTTCGTTATTTAGTACTTAGTACTGAACGGCTGTTTCTAACTGTAGGTTTAATACTGAAAAATACGCACTGTTAGTGGATGCTTTTCTTAGCAGCTTCGTTATTAGTAGTTGAGTCATTCTGTTCGCTAAAGTGTTGGGTTACCTCAGCACGGAGCCAAGACTTTAGGTTTTCAGACATTAGCATCATTTGCTCACTTAGATAGTCATCGACCTGAGTTTCTAGCTCGCGGATTAGCTGTTGATGTGTCGCATCTAGCTTCGCGTCTTTTAGTGCTAAATTAATCGCTGCACTGGCTTTATTATTAATATCTTTAATGTGGTTATCACTAAGCGCATGTGCCTGTTCGCTAATGGTTTTGCTGTCAGCACTTTTATTATCGCTAGCATTGCCTTCAGTATTGACGACTTCTGATATCGCTTTTTCAGTCTTTGCGCTAGAATTATCAGTAACAAAATCGTCAGTAACAGCGCTATCTGTCACGACTTTATCTGTGTTTACTTTAGCTACGTCGGTAGCAGCCAGTTTTTTGTCATTATTGTCTTGCTCTAACGCTGACTGCGTATTTTTTTCTTGTTCTTTTTGAGTTGCTTCTGCCTTGCGTGTGGCTTCTTCTGCTTCTTTTTTCTTCTGCTCTTCTTCTAGCTTTTGTTTTGCAGCGGCCGCGTCTTCTTTCTCTTGTTTGTCCGTGATCGCTTTCGCAATGGCTTGTTCTGCATTGTAGTTGTCATATAGCTCGTCTACATGCGCATCTAAATCATGAGTATTAAAAGTGAAGTCTTCAAATGAGGTATCAGGTTGTAGCAGGGTAGTGATGTCTTTTAGTTCTTGGGTAATCGCTGCGCGTACTGGCTCAGGCGCACACGTCCAGCGTTGATAAAACTGATGGGAAAATGAGTAGCTTGACATGGTATCTTCCATAAATGTTCCAAAAATTACCCCTTATCATACGCAAGTACGATAAGGGGCTGCAAGTGGACAAACGTAGCAAATCTGACACCAACGTTACAACGCATTCATTACCATGCGCTGAAATGTAGATAGATGGCTGTTATTGATTGACAGGCCAGCGAGCAAATACCAAGGAGCCATTGGTACCACCAAAGCCGAAGCTGTTGGATACTGCATACTGCAAGTTATCAACTTTGCGTGATTGATTAGCCACATAATCAAGGTTACAGTTGTCCTCGACATCATCTAGATTGATCGTAGCTGGTACGTGCTGATTTTGTAGGGCGAGTACGGTAAATATGGCTTCTACACCGCCAGCTGCACCTAGTAGGTGTCCGGTCATTGACTTGGTTGAACTCACCAAAATGCTGTCTTTCACTGGCGAAAATACCGTTTCGATAGCAATTGATTCGGCGACGTCACCTGCAGGTGTACTGGTACCGTGTGCATTGACATAACCGACGCTTGATGGTTCAATCCCAGCATCATTGAGTGCATTGCGCATGGCTTTTGCAGCGCCGCTACCATCTTCTGGTGGTGCGGTAATATGACTGGCATCATCGCTCATGCCAAACCCGACCAGCTCTGCCAGTATTGTGGCACCGCGCGCTTTGGCGTGAGCAAGGCTTTCTAATATCACCACGCCAGCACCATCACCAAGTACAAAACCGTCACGACCTTTATCAAATGGACGAGAGGCTTTGGTTGGCTCGTCGTTGCGCGTAGATAGTGCATGCATAGCACTAAAGCCAGCTATACCAAGTGGGCTAGAGCCTTTTTCACTACCGCCTGCCAACATGACATCGGCATCACCGTAGGCGATCAAACGCGCAGCAAGACCCATAGCATGAGTCGCCGTGGTACAAGCTGTTGAGGTCGCAAGGTTTGGGCCTTTTAAGTTGTGTTTAATCGCTACCAGTCCAGCGGCCATATTAACGATAGAGCCTGGGATAATAAAAGGTGAGACTTTGCCTGCGCCTTTTTCGTGTAAGGTATCACGGCTGTTCTCAATTGTTTGAATACCGCCAATACCTGAACCTAAAATGATACCAAAGCGATCTTGGTCAACGCCTTGCACAGGTGCATCAGCAGCACTGACTTCCTCGATAAAACCAGCGTGTTTTAGTGCCATGGCAGAAGCGGCAACCCCATAATGCATGAACTCATCATAGCGACGTGCATCTTTGGCATTCATATATTGTTTGGCATCAAAATCTTTGATCACGCCTGCGATTTGCGCACGGTAGCCGGTGGCATCGAAATGCGTAATCGGTGAGATACCACTCTCGCCATTGAGCAATTTGGTCCATGAGCTATCGACGTCTAGACCGAGCGGCGTAATGGCGCCCATACCTGTGACTACCACACGCGTATCATCAGAACGCTCGTAGTGAGGTGGTTTTTGACGCGATTTATGTACAGGTGCTGCAGTCATATTATTTGTGTCATCAGTGGTGGCTTGGTCGATAGGTGAACTACTATTCTGGCTCATGCGATATATCCTATACTTACAGGTCCTAAGAGGATGGCGTTTCAAAAGTCATTATAAAACACATAAGTGCACGTATGTAAACTAAAATTTAACTGGTCAGGCAAAACATACTTGACCCAATACCACGCCTTTATTTGCACCAGTTACCGCTGGTAAATTACCAGTTTCTCCCATCAATGTTTGTCTGGCTAACCATGCAAAAGCAACGGCCTCTACCCATGTTGGCGCAAGTCCTAAATGTTCAGTGGTTTTTACTGTGCAATGGGGTAGGTGTGCTTGCAGGCGTGTCATTAAATAGTCATTCAATGCGCCGCCGCCGCAAACATAAACTGAGCTGTTTTTTGAATGACTGATAAACATATTGATTTGCGTACTGGCACTGATAGCCGTTAGCTCAGTCAAGGTTGCTTGCACATCGGCTGCTGAATAACTGATGTTAGCATTAGCTTGCTCAAAAGCCTGTAGCTCACCCTGCAACCAAGTTAAATTAAAGTCCTCACGGCCTGTACTTTTTGGATGAGATTGAGCAAAAAACGGATGTGCCAAAAGTTGCTGTAATAATGGCTCAATGAGAGTTCCAGACTGCGCCCAAGCGCCACCTGCATCATAAGCATTCTCGGTATGCAAAGATATCCACGCATCCAATAATAAGTTGGCAGGTCCAGTATCGTAGCCAACAACTTGAGTTTCTTCACTGGCTGGCAAGACCGTTATATTGGCAATACCGCCTAAGTTCAATAGCACACGGGTACTATCAGGGTTGGCAAATAATGCCTGATGAAACGCAGGTACCAACGGTGCGCCTTGACCACCAACTGCCATGTCACGACGTCGGAAGTCACTGACCACGCTGATACCTGTACGCTCAGCGATGATACTGGCATCGACCAGTTGCAATGTGAATCCCATTTGCGGACGATGGCGTACGGTTTGTCCATGACAGCCAATCGCCAGTACTGACTCAGGATCGGTATTTGATTGCTGTAATAAAGCATTGACCACTTCGCTCGCAAACTCAGCGTACGCGCGACTTGCCCAGCCGAACCAATCCAACTCACTGCTTGGTTCATCGGCCTCTGGTACGAGTTGATTCACGCCATTCGGCTGACATAATGCCAATAGTACTTCACGCAGACGTGGCGGAAAATCTTGGCTATAGGTCGCAAGCAGTCGCATCGGCGGTTGGGTATTGTCTTCGTTGTTCATCTCAGGATTAAACTGACAAAGAACAGCATCCATACCGTCCAAACTGGTGCCAGACATCATGCCAATATATAAGCCATCATCAAAGCTTTCAAACACGGTTTGCTCAAGTGCATCAGTTAGGGTGGCATAGTTCGAATTATCAGAGGTCAAATCATCAATATTGTCTGAAGGGTTATCCAAACCATTATTCATAAGCAAGTCTGCGAGGGCATTATGGTCAGTATCAGCAATCGATGCGGGGTTGGTCATGGCAATTTACCTTAAAAAACGCTAGTATATCCGTCAAATTCTAGCATTTTTTCTGACCTTTTGAGGTTCTAAACTTCCTAAGGTGTTGAGCCAGTAACCGTCATTCATAAAAATCCCAATTAAAGTGATATATAGAGAGCATCATGACCAATCAAACTTACACCCTAGAAGAACAACTAGCCCTTATTCAGCGCGGTACGCAAGAGATATTATCTGAAGACGACTTAGTGGCTAAGCTAAAGCTCAATCGTCCACTACGTATCAAGGCTGGCTTTGATCCTACCGCACCAGATCTGCATTTGGGTCACACGGTATTGATCAATAAGCTTAAGCATTTTCAAGATTTGGGTCATGAGATTTATTTTCTAATCGGCGATTATACCGCCAAGATTGGTGATCCTTCTGGCAAAAACAGCACACGTCCACCATTGACCGATGAGCAAATCAAAGCCAATGCCACGACTTATGCTGAGCAAGTATTCAAAATCTTGGACAAAGAAAAAACTCGCGTAGTCTTTAACTCTGAGTGGTTCAATGACATGAGCGCCGCTGACATGATTCAGCTGGCCAGTCAGCAAACCGTCTCGCGTATGCTAGAGCGTGATGATTTCTCAAAACGCTATGCATCACAAACGCCCATCTCTATTCATGAGTTTCTCTACCCGCTAGTACAAGGCTACGACTCTATCGCCCTAAAAGCCGATGTTGAGCTTGGTGGTACCGATCAAACCTTTAACTTATTAATGGGTCGCACGTTGCAAGGCCGTTATGGTCAAGAGCAGCAAGTGTGTATCACAGTGCCGATTTTGGAAGGGTTAGACGGCGTTAATAAAATGTCTAAGTCGTTGAATAACTATGTGGCTATCTATGATGCGCCAGGTACCATGTACCAAAAAATCCTATCAATGCCAGACACCCTGATTCATCGCTATTTTGAATTTTTAAGCTTTAAACCAATGGAAGAAGTCGAAGGTTTATTGGCGGAGATGAAAGAAGGTCGTAACCCACAAGAAATCAAACGTATCTTAGCCGAAGAATTGATTGAGCGTTTCCATGATGCCGCTGCCGCTGCTAATGCGCACAAATCTGCCGGTAACGTCTTAGCAGATGGTGAGCTACCAGTTGATTTGCCAGAAGTAAAATTGACGCTTGAAGATGGTCAAGAGGCCTTGTTTATCACACAGATATTAAACCAAGCAGGTTTAACTAAAAATAGTGCAGCGGCAAAAGATATGATTAAACGTAATGCAGTCAAAGTCGATGGCGAAGAGGTTAATGCAGGGTTTAGCTTAACCTCAGGTCAAACGGTCGTGATTCAAGCAGGCAAAAAAGCTTATGCGAAAGTGACTGTAAGTTAAATTAAAGTAACACATTTACAAACTTGAACTATAAATGAAGATATAATATTCATTATATCTTCACTTTCATTTAATTAGGAATTTTAGACATATATGGCAAGCCGTCAGCTAGTGACACACTCTCCTAAAGCTTTAAATCATTATCGAAAACAGATGTCGCTATCTGTAGACTTGCTTGCCAAAAAATCGAATACTAATCTGAAGAAAGCTCTCATGGGTGAAGTCGAATCCGAAGTTTTCACTGTGAAACAATTAGAGAGTATCGCCAAAACTCTCGTTATACCTACCCATTATCTTACAATGGACAAGGTTTATAATAGAAATATTCCAGAGTATATTGACCATAGGAACTACTCAGATAAAAATTCGAATGATGAGGATCTATATGAGCTAAATAAACTGATTAGTGAAGTTTATAAAGATAGAGAAAACTTATTACATGTATACGATGCTATTGAAGAAACCCTTGGAAATTTCCAGTTAAGCTTATCAGGGAATAATGCACAGGAAGATGCTCAACGTATTCGAGATTTTCTAGATGTGGATAACGCTCGTTTGACTGTTGAAGGGAGTGACTACTATAAGTCATGGCGCTTATTATTAGAAAAAAAAGATGTTCTAGTTCTAGAAAAGTCTAGACTTAGCATCGGTTCAGAAGGTTTGTCTCTTTTTTATGATGTCTTACCTATTATAGTTATTATTACATCTGGTCAAACTCCATCGAGAAAGCTCTTTACTTTAATTCATGAACTAGTACATTTAGGTCTAAGACAAAGTGCTTTAGATGGCTATATTTTAGAAGCTGACAATAAAACTGAAAGTTATTGTAATGAAGTAGCAGGCCATGTATTAGTACCTACTTCAGTGATAAATAAAATCTATGATGAAAAAAAGCAATTAATCGAAAATATTGAACATATTCGAAAAGATATTAAAGTCAGTTATGATGCGATTGCTATACAGTTAAAGCAAGTAGGCAAAATCTCACAAAGCGATTTAAATACATATTTTGCTAATAAACAGAAAGAAATAGATGAAAGAGATAGTGGTTTTAGAGCTAGTTATAAAAAACATACTACCTATAATCACTTTGGTAAGATTTATATTCAGCAAGTTTTTTCAGCTGTTTGGGAGGATGCACTAAGTTTAGGTAGTGCCATGAGAATTCTAGGTATTGAAAAAATGAGTGATTTAGACCATCTAGAGAAGAAGGCCTTTACCTAATGACATTAATATGTTGTGTGGATACCAATGCGTTATTAGATATATGCTATCGTTATTACCCTAATGATTCTTTGGTGGTGTTCTAAAAAGTATGCTGGCGCTAAAAGTCAATAAGAAGTCTATGCTAAGTTCTCTGATTATATATGGCTTTTAAAGCTTCAAAAATTGTTCAAATTTTGATCAGCATACTTTTTGACACACCACCGATTCTTTTACAGGTTTGTGGGATGGATTAGAGTCTGCTGTTATTGCAGGGCAAGTACGTTTTATTCAATCTGAGCATATTAATAAAGAAGTTGAAAGGAAGCTTGCTCAGTTCGACTATTCTAGAAACAAATATGATGATTTCATGAGGCGTCTTAAAGTAGATGTAATAAGAAACAGTGATTATGCTCAGGCGCTAATCAGCTTAAAAGGAGATTTAGCTAGTAATGTGCCTTTCATTGCCAAAAAGCAAGGAACATTTCTGGATAATTTAGATGAAGACTTATCAAACATCTCAGTAGCATCTATTAAGAATGCGAAAGTTATTACTAGCGAACAAGGCTTTAATACAGATATTACTAACCCAGTATTAAGAAAAAATACTCAATTAAAAATTCCTGATGTCTGTCGTTATAAACATATTCCTTGTAGCAATTGGTTAGATGTATTCACTCACTTAGGCATGAGATTTTAATTTGTTATGATAACCCAAGGCATTTACCGCCACTATAAAGGCAGTCTTTATCAAGTATTGCATACGGCGCAGCATTCAGAAACTGAGGAATCGCTAGTGGTGTATCGTTGCTTATATGGTGAGTATGGCGTGTGGGTTCGTCCGCTTGCTATGTTCGCTGAAACAGTTACGGTTGATGGTAAGGAAATTCCACGATTTGAATTGATTAAACCATTAAATGATTAATACTTAGCCAATAATTTAGATTGAATTTAGCGCACAAAACAACGACCCGTTGAGGTCGTTTTTTTTGTACATTATTAAAAACCCATAATTAAGCGTTCAGAAACTCTTTCAAGACTTGATAAAAACTAACTGGTGCATCCATCGGCACGGCATGGCCTGATGTTGGCAAAATAATACTGTGCGCATTGGGCAGCAGAGTCGTCAAACGCTGTTGCCACTCTGCATTATATAACTGCGAGCGCGCACCAATCAGTAAGGTAGTCGGAATATTGACTGTTGGCAAAACCTCGCGGTAATCGTAGGGCAGTGCAACATACGCAGATAGGCAGCGCAGTTTGTGTTGCCATGTCGCGTGCTGCATTAGTGAGATTTTGTGTGGTGCCCGATAACTGAGGGCTTTTACCAATAATTGCGAAGGTTTACTACTGACAGAGAGTAGAGAAAAAGAGCGTTCCATGTCTAACAAATTCACTTTTAATCGATAGGGCAGGTGACGGAAGTCAACCATTTGCTCGGCTTGTAAATAAGGAGCAGTGTCGGTAATTAACTGTGTAAATTGCGCAAACAATTCGGTTTGTCGTGTGCCGAATACACCGCCACCTTGCCAGTCTGGCTGATTATGAATAATCGGTGCTTGATCAATGTTCAGATAGTGACTGACGCGCTGAGTACCAAAGCGCTGAAAATACGCCCACATGACCAATGCTCCCATCGATATCGCGGCAACAGGAAAAGCCTCAAAGCCAGTTTCTTTGCTCACGTATTCAAATACATCTTGGGTATCTTGTGCATATTGCTCGATAAAATCAAACGTTGGCAGCGTTAGGTTACTGGCCAAACCAAACCCTCTAAAATGAGGCAAGTAAAAGCAGTAGTGCTGAATGAGCGGTAAAATAAATGGCAAAAATTGCCTCGCATCCATACCAAAAGCGTGCATTAATAGGACAGGTTTACCTTTGCCAATGACAGAGACGGGCAGCAGTGTTCCATCAGCTGTTTGGACAGTAATGGTCTTTAGCTGGTAGGGAGTAGGAAACGGTATGAGATCTTTTTTCATAGAGTGATATCTCTTTGATTCTTCAAGCTGTCTCGGTCAATTTAGTTAAGAAAGTATAGCGGTAGAATATACCACTACAAAATAGTTATACCGCGAATAAAAGACTGCTATATTAAAGCTGTCGCCTGACCATAGCATGGAATTTGGCTAAGGGTAAAAGTCAACAGTGATACTATACCAGTGCTATATAGGGGCTGAAAATGATTGTTGAGGATACAAGTGCATGAGTAGATCAACATTGCCATTACTCGATAGTAGCCTATATCCACAAGTATGGCAGCAGCAGACATTTACCAGTCCGCAAGCGCTTTTACTGTCGCTGTTATCTGCTACTTTGAGTAGGGATATCACAATTGATGCCAGTGCTTTTACCAAGCAGTTATTAGCAGACGATGTTTATCAGGAATGGATTAATACTACGGTGTTCGGGCGTTATTTACATCGTAACTTCACCGCGTTTTATCAGCAGACAGAAGACAGTTTTAACACAGATATGCCTGCATTGTTCCGACAAGAATTAGTACGGCATACGCAATATTTACCATTAGGTCAGATATTGTTTTTTGCAGGAGATATGCCCAAAAGTGTACGACAGACAAAGACGTTAACCACTACGGTGAATCCAGCAACGGCAATAATAAATGCTCAAAATCTGGCACAAAAGCTGACCGTGAATACTTCAAGGTTAATTATTAATCAGATAACTATCACTGGTAAGCAAGTATTAGGGTTTGCGATACGTCATAATAAGCGCACTAGCGAACGTCTGCGTAACGAAGTGTTGATTTTGGACTTTCAGGATTTGCGTTTGGTCAATGAGCAAGCTATTGAAGACATAAAAAAAAGCAATATAGATGACTCTATATTGCTTCGATCTTATGAGATGCGCTAACAGGTTCGGTGTTGATAAGTGTTATATTGATAATCGACATTAATACTAAAACTAGCCGACCAGTTAATATTAATCTTGCTTGGCAATCGTTAGCCCATTATAGGTCTGGGCGACTGGCATTACTTCTAGGCGATTAACGTTGATATGAGCAGGTGACTCAATTAGCCATAACAAAATATCACCGATATCTTCACCTGTCATGGTTTTAAAACCGTCATACACCTTGGCAGCTTTGTCATCGTCCCCGTGATAGCGCACGTTTGAAAACTCAGTGCCAGCCACATTGCCAGGTTCAAGGTTGGTCACGCGTACTTGGGTGCCAATCAGATCCGCTCGCAAGTTTAAGCTGAACTGTTTTACAAACGCTTTAGTTGCGCCGTAAACGTTGCCACCAAAGTAAGGCCAGCTACCAGCAATCGAACCAACATTAATAATATAACCGCTATCGCGAGCTACCATCGCTGGCAAGACCGCATGGGTCAATGCCATCAAGCCTTTAACATTGGTATCAGTCATACGCATCCAGTCATCAAGACTGGCCTTGTGAGCAGGCTCTGTACCCAGTGCCAATCCTGCATTATTGACCAAGACATCGATTTGTTTAAAATCATCAGGCAAGTCAGCAATGATTTGCGGAATAGAAGCTGTATCACTCACATCCATAACCACGGGTAAAAAAGCCTCACCTAAAGTCTCTGCCAATGCATTCAGTTTATCAAGGCGTCTGGCGCAACCAATCACGCGATGGCCGTTAGCAACCAAACGTTCTGCCAACGCTTTACCAAAACCCGCGCTCGCTCCTGTAATCAATACGTTCATGATCTGTCCTTATTATTGATGCTGTCTGCTGTTGCTATAATTTTGATGACGACTTTATTTACCCTAATGCGACTTATCTATTCGATAACTGCTTACCAAAAATCTTATCGCCAGCATCGCCTAGACCTGGGATGATGTAACCATGCTCATCCAAATGGCTGTCTAGCGCAGCGGTGTAGATAGTCACGTCAGGATGCGCTTCATTTACCAAGCGTACGCCTTCAGGTGCAGCCACCAATACCAATGCTTTAATATTAGTACAGCCATTTTTCTTTAGCATCTCGATGGTCGCAACCATTGAGCCGCCTGTGGCTAGCATTGGATCAATGATAAGTGCAGGACGTTTGTCCATGTGGCTCACGAATTTTTCAAAGAAAGGGACTGGCTGCAACGTTTCTTCATCACGTTGTAGACCGACCACAGAAATCTTAGCAGTAGGGATCAAATCGAGCACCCCATCAAGCATGCCAATACCTGCGCGTAAAATCGGTACGATCGTCGCCGTCTTACCGATGATTTGCTCACCAGTGATTTCGCCACACCATCCTTCCATTGGGAAAGTTTCGATTTCAAAGTCACGGCTTGCTTCATAAGCCATCAAGCGCGCAAGCTCTTTGGTCAATGTACGAAATTTATAAGTACTACAGTCTTTTTCGCGCATAAGGCTGAGTTTATGACGGACTAGTGGATGATCGATTACCGTAATTTTTAAATCGCTGTTTAAGTCACTCATAAGTACTCTCTTGGTTTCTTGTCTGATGCTTGCGCAGTTACTGCGGTTGCTATTAGTATAAAAGATACAAACACTTACCGCACTTTAACCATATCTTTAGCTCATAAATAGTAAAGTTAAATCCTTCACAATCAAGCTAATTAACTACTTTACGACAGTGCTCATTTATCGCAATGACAATATTTGCGTTCACAGCTGCCATCAAAGCCTAAGCAATTCAGGCCAAGTAAAAAGATATCGCGCTATTTAAGTCAACTGATTGAACCGACTAAGTTTGGCTATATAGCGTGATTATAAGTGAGGTAGTGTTTAGACTTGCTATGATACCAAAAAAACCGCTTTTCTGATGAAGAATATCATGACTATAAAAACACCAAGCACTCAAAAAACCACTGATACTGAATCGAAATTGTCTAATGACAAAGCCACAGAGCTCGAAACCCATCCTTTTGAGCCTGTCTTACCACCCAATGCAACGGTCATGATGATGGGTACGTTTCCACCGACTGCTGATAAATGGGCGATGAGCTTTCATTATCCTAATTTTTATAATGATATGTGGCGGATATATGGTCGAGTATTTTTTGATGATGCTGACTACTTTAGAATAGGCGATGAGAAGCGCTTTGACCCTGAGCGCATTCGAGATTTTATGTTTGAACGTGGCATTGCGTCTTGTCCGACAGTAAAGCAGGCCATCCGTGAGACGGGTAATGCTTCGGATAAAAATCTAACGGTAGTCACACCTGTTGATTTAGATGTTATCTTGCCACAAGTGCCGAAGGTAAAGTCATTGTTTACGACAGGAGGCAAGGCGACCGAAGTACTGCTTGGGTTATTAGACGAGCCAATTGCCAAATCAAAGCATCCAAAAACCAATCAAAGTATGGATTATCCTTATCAATGGCAGAGTACAGACGACCAGAAAGCTGATGTGAATAATCTAACCTTATACAGATTGCCGTCAACCTCACGTGCTTATCCACTATCGTTGGATAAGAAAGTCGCTGCGTATAAAGCGTTTTTTGAAAAAATGGGTAAGTTATAAAATGGAAATAGAGAAATGGTTGCACTAATCGAAGATAAAGTTCAAAGATAATAAAAGGTATTTATCTAGTAAATCTAAACGTCTTTGATGTTATGAATTATAGTAAATAGCACATCTATAGTCAGTCTTTAAACCTATTGAAATTAATCAAACGATAACCCATTGAAAAAAATACAGATTTATTCATCTACTAAAATAAGATTAAAAACATTAATAAAACAGGTTGACACAAAAGTTAAACCGTCTATAATACGCACCTCATCAAGACGAGCTGGAGGTAGATAGTGTGTAGATTACACATTAATAACCCAGTTAACTTGTTGAAACAAATTAAAAAAAAGAAGTTGACAGACTATTAAATCATGATATGATGGTCAGCTCGCTAAATAGGATAAGCCACATTGGCTGACTTGTTTAGTTTGAAATACTAGCACTGGAC
>NZ_CM009117.1 GCF_002836715.1 Psychrobacter sp. 4Dc | reverse complement strand
CCCATTTCTGTCAACTGAAGGATATTACCAACCCCAGTTGGGTCAATGCCATATTCAGCTGGGAGAACCACAGTAAATAAAAGAACCACTGCTGAAATGGCAGCTAAAATAGTAGATTTTATAAGCTTCTGTGAAGAAGGAAGCTCAGCTTGTAAAGGGGTGTCACTATTATACATAATGGAAATCCTTGGGTAATTAAGACATTAAATAGCCAGTGAGCTGCATGCCCACCAATATAAATCCTGCGCTCATCATAGCGATGTTGGCGGTATAGGCGTTACGGATGAAGCTGAGCGTACGACGCCAATAGCTCATACCGATCAATATGATCGCTAAAGCCAGTAGTTGCCCAATCTCTACACCCACGTTAAAGGCGAGTAAGTTAGGTAGCAGACCATCAGGCGACATCTCGTATTCAAGAATCTTAGTAGATAACCCAAAGCCGTGGAAAAGACCAAAGACAAGTACTGCTATTTTGGTATTTGGCTGAAACCCGAACCATCGCTGAAAAGCACCAATATTGTCTAACGCTTTATAAACGACTGAAAGACCAATAATGGCATCAATCAGATAACTATTGATACCGATGTTGAAGTAAACCCCCAAAATCATCGTGGTGGAATGACCTAACGCAAATAAACTCACATAGATGCCGATATGCTTCATACGGTAGAGAAAGAAGATAACTCCGAATAGAAACAGGATGTGGTCATATCCCGTAATCATGTGCTTAGCGCCTAAGTACATAAAGGGCAGAATATTGACTCCTGAAATCTCCTGAATATACCCTTTGTCCCCTGCGGTTACCGCATGAGCAAGTGCTTCATTGCTACCAGTAACAAGACAAATAAGTAGTATTGAGAGTACTAACAGACGGGTCTGCCAAGTCGCCCATGGCGAGCTTGAAAGCCTATTGAAAATATGGCTGTGCATTAGAACTCCTATGGCGTGAAAGTAAAGGATACGTGTATGTGCTTCTTAGTAAAAACACTAAAATTATGAAAATTATGAAAATTTTAAATGCAAAACGAATACTTAAGGAGTATGATAATATCCCCTAGGGGGGGATATGGTCAATTAAAAGTTTGAGTTTTTTATGAGGTATAATCATGCTCCTTAGAGGAAGGATACTGTCACTATGAAAAAACCACACATCCACGAGTCCCACCCAGCCGTTATCACACGTCTTAAAAAGGCGAATGGTCATCTAAGCAGTACGATAGAGATGTTGGTTGTGGGTCGAACTTGTCTTGATATAGCACAGCAACTGCAAGCAGTAGAAAATGCTATTCACCAAGCCAAGAAGGTTTTAATTCAAGACCATTTGAATCATTGCCTTGAAGACTTGCTAGGGGCTGTTGACAAAGATCAACAGGATTCTATCGAAGAATTTAAGGAAATAACTCGTTACTTATAAGGTTGACTGACTGACCTGAAGGGACACAGCATGCTCAGTATTTTTACAAACCGAACTTATCGGCATTTATTCGCTGCGCAAGTCATTGCCCTGATTGGCACAGGTTTAGCTACTGTGGCGCTAGGTCTTTTGGCGTTTGATTTGGCTGGGAACAATGCTGGGGTCGTTATGGGAACCGCATTGGCCATCAAGATGCTCGCCTATGTTGGTATTGCACCCATTGCAGCAGCCTTCGCCGAACGGTTGCCTAAACGCACGATGTTGGTAACGCTGGATGTGATAAGAGCAGGTGTTGCTCTGCTTTTGCCGTTTGTTTCCCAGATTTGGGAGGTTTACGTGCTGATCTTTGTATTGCAATCTGCCTCGGCAGCCTTCACGCCTACTTTTCAGGCTACTATCCCTGATGTTCTGCCTGATGAAGCGGATTATACTAAAGCTTTGTCACTCTCACGCCTCGCCTATGATATGGAAAGTCTAGTCAGTCCCATGTTAGCGGCAGCATTACTAACAGTAATGAGCTTTCACAATCTATTTACGGGAACGGTTTTGGGTTTTTTAGCGTCTGCTATATTGGTCGTATCGGTCACGCTACCAGCGCATGAAATGCCCGCGCGCCGTAGCATTTATGATAGAACCACACGCGGCATTCGTATCTATTTAGCGACCCCTAGACTGCGCGGATTACTCGCAGTCAATGTTGCTGTGTCTGCCGCCGCATCTATGGTATTTGTGAATACCGTAGTAATCATTCAAGGTGGCATGGGACTCACTCAGAGTGCTGTCGCATTAGCATTGGCAAGCTTTGGCGCAGGCTCTATGATTGCTGCACTGGCTTTGCCAAGCTTATTGG
Source organism: Psychrobacter sp. 4Dc (assembly GCF_002836715.1). Taxonomy (GTDB): domain Bacteria; phylum Pseudomonadota; class Gammaproteobacteria; order Pseudomonadales; family Moraxellaceae; genus Psychrobacter. The sequence goes on along the minus strand of NZ_CM009117.1, from coordinate 6,624 downwards.
GTAAGCTGACAGACCGTCGTGTCATGTTAAGCGGTGTAGGATTGCTTGTGGTAGGGATGTTCGCTGGTACATTTATGATGGGACAAAACTCGCTTATGGCCTTATGGTTCGTGCTAGGTTTGGGGTATTCTGCTGCTCAGACACCTTCTGGGCGCTTGTTATGGCGATCCTCACATCAGGAAGATCGTCCAGCACTGTTTGCCGCTCAGTTTGCCTTGTCCCATGTCAGTTGGTTAGTATTTTATCCGTTAGCTGGTTGGTTAGGTGCGCGCTATAGTATGACCGTAGCCTTTACCGTATTAGGCAGTGCTGCTGCTCTTTCAGTATGGGCAGCGTTTAGAGTCTGGCCGTCTATTGATTTAAAAGAGATTGAACACGAACATGCCAATCTACCAGAGGGGCATGCCCATGCTACTGGATCTCCTACACCCAACGGCATACGCCATACCCATCCTTTCATAGTCGATGACTATCATCCGCGTTGGCCAAGCTCAGGTCGGTGAGTTTATATCTATAAAAAGAGTACTATTTTTTATTTTGTGTATCAATGAATGTGGATTCTAGCAAAACATCCTTATCTCTATGACTCTCGCATCCAAACATCTCCATAAAATCTACATCTTTAGGATAAAAGAACGACATTTTCTTTCCTATGATCAAAGTCTGTGGTCAATTAATTTCGTACAATTTAGGATGATAGACGAAAGAATGCTAATTATATAGCCGATGCTTCACTCCTAAGCTCCTTTACTAAATCCGCCATTAAATCCTTATCCGTCTGTCTGGTCAAAAAATCCAACAGATTATCAGCTGTATACTCCTTTAAACCATCTAATGCATTTTTCTCTAAAGCATCCACAAGAAAAGCACCCAGTAATATCTTTTGCCTCGTTAGCTTTTTGTCTAACTTCTGCTTCTCCCTATTTATTTTAAGTTCAAGCTCATTAATCTTTTGCTGTTCTTTCAAATCATTACCACCCAGTAAGCTCATAGCCCTTCCTTGAATCATCAATTATTCATATACTTAACTATAGCAACTTCACCAATACCTAACAACAGTTTATGATATAGTTGTTTGACAGATGGTTGAGTCCCACTGACTAAGTGCGAGTTTTCGACTTTACAAATGTTTATTCCTAACGGTCACACATTTATAAAATCAAAACATCGGCAGGGGCAAGCCCCCACACCCCAGCACTACGAAAAGACGTAGTGCTAAAAACCAAAAAATTGAGCTTGTAGAAATGGCTATTTTCATCGCATCGACTAAATCAATATCACGAGGTAAGGGACAAAGTGCCGTTGCTTCTGCAAGCTATCGTGCAGGTGTTGAGCTTGAAGATAAGCGATATGGTAAGACCCACGATTATTCAAAAAAGCATGGGGTAATGAGTGCGGATATTATTTTGCCGTCAGCATTGGCTGCTGCCAATGCTGAAATTTCACGCAGTGAGTTATGGAACAAAGCAGAGGAAGCAGAGAAGCGAGTCGATGCGCGTGTGGCTCGCGAATGGCTGGTTAATCTACCGCATGAATTAAGCGCAGAAGACCGAAAAGAGCTGGCGCACCAGTTCGCCCAGACGCTTGCGGATCGATACGGCACAATAGCAGATTGCGCTATCCATAAACCCACCGACAAAGAGATTGAGCGAGGGGCAGACCCTCGCAACTTCCATGCTCATATCCTGTTTACCACGCGTACCGCAGAGATTGACGATAACAACGAGATTGTATTGAAAGATAAGGCGACTATCGAGCTATCAGATAAGAAGCGCAGATCACTTGGACTAGAGCGCGTCAGCCATGAGATTACAGACGTTCGCCAAATATGGGAGCAGATCGCCAACGAAAAACTGGCTGAGCACGACCATAAATTGATTGATAGTCGCAGCTATGCCGCGCAAGGGATTGATATTGAGCCACAGCTCAAAATGGGATCAGTCGCTACCAAGCTGGAACGTGACAAATACGAGCGAGAGCTAAGAAAAGCTGCACAAGCCAAAGCAGAAGGCAAGCATTACGAGATTGATAAAACGCCAGCAACACAGCTTGGCACCATCAACGAAATAATCAACGAGCGTAACGAGCTGGTATGGGGCGTAGAGCTTGCCAAAAATCAGATCGTGAATGATGCCGCTGATGCCATTATCTTGGATGGTCATAAGATTGAAGACGTTGAACACAGCACAGCAGATGAACCGATCAAAGAGCCTGAACCGCAAAGTGCGCCAAAGCCTAAAGCACCCACGCTCGATGCCGTGGCAAAAGCCATGGCAATGGCTCAGGGCATTAAGACTAAACGCGCAGATGAGCAAAAACAAAAAGAGTTGGAGCTAGAGCAGCAAAGACAGCATGAGCTTGCTGAACAACAAAAACGCGAACAAGCCGAACGTGAGCGTATTGAACAGGCACGAGCCGACAGAGCAAGGCAGCAGCAAGCGGTAGCCGAGCAGCTGGAGCGTGAACGTCAGCAATTCATGGTAGATAAAAAAGCGCTGTACGACTCCGCAGTGGCACGAGCCGAGCAGCATACATTCAAAGGGATTGATCCAAACAGCAAGGTAGGCAAACCTATTTTAGCGATTTCAGTCGCTAATGAGGTCATGTACAACCACAATCACTATATGGATAACCCAGATACCACACAGAGACAGTGCGAGCTTGCAATGGGTGAGCGTGACAAGCTAACAGACTTTGTTAGCGACAAATCACAGCAAGCATTGAATGAGATTAAAAATCTACACTATACCAATGAGCGTAAAACGCACACAGCAGCCCTACAAGGCGTTTTAACCGAATTTGCAGACAATCACGGGCAAAGTATCGCTAAAACGCAGGAAAAAGCCCTAGAGAGCGCACAAAAAGCCGTTGCAGACTACAGTAACGAGATCAATCGCAGCCGAAGCTATGGATTAGGAAGATAAAAATGTCAGAGATACCCAACCTTGAAGACTTGCTTACCGCTATTGCCACGCTTACCGAGCATAACACCGAATTGCTCACGCAAAGAGAAGAACAGTATCAAGCGATGGCAGAAAGAGATGCCGCCACCGCAAAGCTTGTCAACGAACTAACCGCACAGCTCAAAGATTATCAAGAACGAGAAAATAAAATAAAATCCGCAATTGTTGCCGGTACAGCGAAAGAGGTTCGCTTGGAGGTTGCTGATCTTCTTAATTACTACTCTAACCAGCTAACGCAAGGTGTTGGTGGTCATGTTCAGCAAGCAAATATTCAGCTAGAAAATACAATAGATATAGCGAAGACACAGATAACCCAGCTGTCTAAATTATCAACTGAGATGAAAGGGACTTTTGATACTAACTTTAGCCGCTTAAAGCTTTTTTCTGAGAACTTTGAAGAACAAAACAAGAGCTTAGCTAATGACGCAAACATTGTGTTAAACAGTGTTAGAACTCAAGCAAAGAAAGGGGCAGAAAAGTATACAAAGGAGTTATCAGAGGAGTTTGCTAAATCACTGAGCTGGAAGGCTGCTGCTTTAGTAGGTGGTATCTGTGCTTTCATATTTGCCCTGACGTTATTTTCTGTTTGGCTTATTGTACCTAGTAAAGCTGAAATAGCTGATCGTCAAGCTGAGTACAACCGTTTAGCAGCAGCTAAAGTGGCTCATAATGTGATTAAAGGTAAAGATGGTTACTATGCAAAAGTTAAAAAGCAATCCTGTTTTTTAGGTTCAGATAACGAACAGTACTGTAAATTTAGATAGATCAAAGCCTTTATCTTTTTAGTTAATAAAAAAGAAAAAAGGTTTTTAATGCTTTTAATGCTTTTAATGCTTTTACGTCCTCTCTATCCCTTGCTAATAAAGGCTTGTATCCTTGATAAAGCTACGTCTATCGACCCATAAGGCTACGTCTATCGACCCATAAGGCTACGTCTATCGACCCATAAGGCTACGTCTATCGACCATAAAGCTACAAGGTTGTACATATTGTAGCTTTATGGGTTATAGTGCTAATACCATTTACTATGGAAAGTATGAAATGAGCGATAAAAAGTTAATAACCAAAGATAATAAATTAATCAGTGCTAGCTACTCTCTTGGTATACCTGAGCAGCGACTCATTTTTCTAGCAATTATTGAGGCTAGAGAAAAAAAACAGTTGATTGACGCTAGAGGTATTCTGCAAATTAAGGCGAAGAGTTATCAAGAACAATTTAAGGTGGAAAAGCATACTTCATACGATGCGTTAAAAAGTGCTACAAGTGGATTGTTTGATGCTCATTTTGAGTATGAAGACATTCATGAACAAACAGGAAAATTAGCTCGCCATGTGATTAGATGGGTGCAAAAAATAACCTATATTGATGCTGCTGGTATGGTGGAACTACAATTCACAGATGCAGTTATTCCTCTTATAACGAGACTTAGCGAGCAATACACTGAATATGAGTTAAAGCAGGTTAGTGAGTTACAAAGCGAATATTCAATTAGGCTTTATGAGTTAATGATGCAATGGAAAGCAATTGGTCAAACTAACAAAATACCAGTAGATGATCTACGTAGGAAACTAGGTGTTGAGCCTGAACAATATAAGAAAATGAATAACTTTAAAGCTCGAGTTTTAGACCATGCTATCAAACAAATAAATGAGTATACGGACATTCAAGCCGAGTATGACCAACACAAAAATGGGCGCGCAATTGCAGGCTTTACCTTCAAATTTAAAGTGAAGAAAGAGAAGAAAAAAATCGCTGTTGATTCTGAGAAAAGAGATGCAAATACAGCTGATATGTTTACAGTTGATGGGTTAAATGACAAGCAATTAGGGCGTATCGCTCGCAACCCTAGCTTTATCGCTGATTATAATCATTTGGTCAGCTCTACTAGCCCAGCTGGACAAAATGCTACTGAATGGGAGTTTGAAATGACTAACCGTCTAAAAAAAGACCCTTCTCAATTCAAGAAGCGTCCAATCAGGGATTATTTAGAGTATTAAGACTAACGGTCTATTATAAGTGGTTCCATTATAGCAGTCTGTTTTAAGTAGTCTGTTAATAGGTTTGAAGGGTGAAATAGCTGGTTCCCTTGGGGTATACTTAAAAGTCAAACAAAAAAGAAATACTATTTCTGAGACAGCGTTATGTTATAGCTTTGCTAAAAATAAATAGTCGGTTTTATTCAAATAAATATAGTATGATTTGTAGCTAAACATAACGACTAAGGAATAAATTTATGAAAAAAATATTGGTTGTAGTGCTCGCAGCAACATTTGCTTCTGCGGCGGTTGCTCATAGTGGTGGAACTAACTCAGCAGGTTGTCATAACGACACTAAAAGAGGCACTTACCACTGCCATTAAAAATGTTACTTCATATCGTTTCAAGATGCATGATTAGAATTCGATTTACTTGTAAGGCGCTTGTTAGCGCCTTACAAGTAAAAAATAATGGGTAGCATTAAATTATAATAGCCACTGCAAGTAACACGAATTATTCATTATTAGTATGCTATCCCCCAACCTGTCCTATAACTACATTCTAATTCTGACCAGTGACTTTTTGAAAAATATTCATATTAGAAAAGTACGTATATATTTTATGTAGTTCGGATATATTCATAGATAAAAACATTTTAAGTTGAAATAGAATGTTTCAAACTGTTATCCATTATTTTCTACACTTTGGTATGCCGTTAATCATCGCCTATACATTTTTTCGTAATGACTATAAACGCGTATATTTGATCTTATTAGCAACTATGCTGGTGGATCTAGATCACCTACTAGCCACACCTATTTTCTCGCCCAATCGATGCAGTATTAACTTTCATCCGCTGCATACTTATTATGCGATGGTAGTATATGCAGTTATGTTGTTTCTACCTAAGCCCTATAAAATAATTGGTTTGGGATTATTGTTACACATGCTAACCGATTTGAACGACTGCGTAATGACTTATCTAAATTGCCCGCAGTGTTTGAGTGAGGCTCCTGCTCGTGAGCTGGTGGAATGGTTAGTCAGAGCTACAAGCGTTTGATACGGCTATAAGAGTATCGTCTAGTATTTACCCTACCAATCAACTCTCTCATAACTTCTAGTAGCAGACCTAATGTGTTCTACCACCAGAATTTATTTAGAGTGTTACTACACGTTTGATAAAACAATTCAGTTTCTGAGCAGGCAGCAGTAAGATATCATTAACCACTACTGTTTTCACATCGTTTTAATAGTGCTGTAATCGCCACGGGTACGCAGAATAACTTCAACATCTGAATCACCACGATTGCGCCAGAACCAGCCGTGATTGCCTGTGAATGCAGCTTCTAAAACCCCTTCATCAGCGGCAACCCCACGACCTTTTTCATAACTGATAGCCTTGCCCAATGCATCGCCATGAGTATCAAAGTTGACCTCACCGCCTGTTACGACCCAAGAGTATTCAGTCTTGCCACCTGAGTTCATTTTCATCTTAATTTCTAATCCTTCCCCTGGCGTTAAGGTGAAAGGAGTTTCATCGCGCCATTCACCATTAGCAATGGCAGTATCAGAAAGTGTGGCACTCACTGCTTGCTCAGTCACATTATCTATATTTGGTGTTTCAGCCACTAGTAAACCAGCCGCATCGGCGGCAGCTTCATCTGCCAATTGCTGCTTAACTTCT
>NZ_CM009116.1 GCF_002836715.1 Psychrobacter sp. 4Dc | reverse complement strand
AGTTATGGGGAAACTGGTTAGTATTGGGGAGGCTGCCAAACATTTCGGGGTTGCTCAATCCACATTAAGACGTTGGGATGAGGATGGTACGTTAGTCGCCAAGCGAACCGAAAACGGGCATAGGCGATATGATTTAAGTGAAATCAGACCGCATTCCTTGAATACACCACCTAAATTAGACCGAAAAACCATTGCTTATGCTCGTGTGTCGAGTCGTGATCAAAAAGACGACTTACTTCGCCAGTCTCAAGTTTTGGAACTTTATTGTGCCAGGCAAGGCTGGACTTTTGAGACGATTACCGATCTTGGTAGTGGAATGAATTATAAAAAGAAAGGCTTAAAAAACCTGCTTGATGACATACTGAGCAATAAAGTTGAACGGCTGGTAATTACCCATAAAGACAGGCTTTTACGATTTGGTGCAGAACTGGTTTTCATGTTGTGTGAGGCTCGTGACGTTGAAGTGGTAATAATCAATCAAGGTGAAGAGTTGAGTTTTGAGCAAGAATTAGCCCAAGATGTATTGGAGATTATCACCATATTTTCAGCGAGGCTATACGGCTCTCGCAGCAAGAAAAACCAACAATTAATAGAGGCGGTTAAAAAAGCATTATGATCCGTGGACACATTATCGAACTCAAGCCAAACAACGTACAGGCAAATCACCTTGCTCGTGCTTGTGGCGTGGCGAGAAAAGCCTACAACTGGGCTTTGCATGAGTGGCAGCGGCAGTATGCGCTTGACAAAGCGTACCGTGATGCGTGTTTGGCCGCAGGCGTTGAGGTTGATACTAAAAATCTAAACAAGCCCTCACAGGCGAAGCTCAGACGCGAATTGAACGCCATTAAGCGTGAATTATTCCCCTATATGCTGGAAGTGACCAAATGCGCTCCGCAGGCGGCAATCATGCAGTTGGGTGATGCTTATAACAACTTCTTTAAAGGCTTAGCGAAATACCCAACCGCTCGTAAAAAAGGCCGTGACGATAGATTCAGTTTATCCAACGACCAATTTGCCATTAAAGGTAAATCCATTCGTATCCCAAACTTGGGCTGGGTTCGCTTAAAAGAAGCTTTACGTTTTGACGGCAAGATCATGTCAGCCACCATCTCTAAACGTGGCGGTAAGTGGTTTGTTAGTGTGGCTGTTGAAATACAAAAAGCTGTAATTCCTACTAAAAAGACAGGTAAAAGCGTTGGTGTTGATCTTGGTATTACCGACTTACTGGTTTTATCAGACGGCACTAAAATTAAAGCGCCAAAACCACTTCAAGCAAACCTTAAAAAACTAAGAACGCTAAACAAAGCGCTCAGTCGCACTAAAAAAGGCAGTAAAAACAGAGAAAAAGCGAAAACCAAGCTCTCTCGTTTGCACTATAAGATCAGGTGTATTAGGCAAGATTCTCTCCATCAAATCACAACAAGTCTGGTTAATGAGTTCGATGTGATTGCGATTGAGGATTTGAATGTCAAAGGTATGGTTAAGAACAGGCGGCTATCAAGAGCTATCAGTGACTTGGGTTTCTTTGAGTTTAAGCGACAGCTTATCTACAAAGCCACTGAGCAAGGCAAGGTTGTGAAATCAGTCGGACCCTTCTACCCAAGCTCAAAAACCTGTTCAAACTGCAATCATATCCTTGGTAAAGATGAGCTAACATTGAAAATGCGTGAGTGGTTGTGCCCTAACTGTCAGGTTTCTCATGACCGTGACCTCAACGCCAGCATCAATATTTTAAATAACGCGACTGTTATTTTAACAGCTGCATAATCCTGTTTATTGGACGGTGAGTTCCATCGCCAATTAAAAAAGTCTGTGGAGTCGTGGTCAGTCTAAATCTCAAATGAGAAATAGCGCGTGACAATGAAGCAGAAAGAAAACGTCAAACCTATCTAATAGTCAATATTGGCTAGGTTTGAGTAAGATTTTTGGAACGGGAACAAGCGGATTTACTACAGCAACTGGACGAGGTGACCGGCACTGCGGAAACAGCAACTAAAAGCGCACAGCAAGCCACAGCTGACCATGACGCTACCAAACAGACGCTATTAGATACTAGGCATGAATTAGAGCTTGAACGCACTAAGGCTAAGACCGCGCAATCACAGCTTGCAGAGGTGAGTAATGCATTAGATAAGCAATCTATAGAGCTGACTAGCAGTCTTGGTGAGGTAGCCACGCTTAAAGCCACAGCTGATAGTGATAAGGCAGAGATTGCACGTTTAAAGATTGAACTTAAAAATACTAAGTCAGAGCTAAAGGCAGTCACCACTGAGCGGAATGATATACAAACGGCTACCGCAGAGATCAAAGGAGAGTTAAAGGCAGTCACCGCTGAACGTGACAAGCTATCAGGACTTAATAATCAGCTGACTCAAACTCAGGCTAAGCTTGAAGCCGAGCATAGCGTATTGAATAAACAATATAGCGAGCTATCAAGCCGTCATTTATCAAAGCAGGAACAAGTGACTCTGTTACAAGATCAACTTAAGAAAGCACAAGATGCTCTAATACTTATTCAAAACAAAGATAGTGCTTTGGATGCTGATTAGATAAAAGTATTCAAGGTTCCATGATAAAGAACAGTTATGATTTTAGGAGAGACTTTACCCAAGGCATAGATCTCATTCTATTCACACTAAACTTATGAATCAGCCATGACAATATTGACTCACTGAATAAATGATAGTTGTATAATAAATATTCTAAATTTTTCTCTAGACTCTTATAGTATATAGCCTAGTGGGCTATATACTACTTAAATTAGCCTAAGTAAATTTATGCTGATTTTGGAGCCTTGAGCAGATTTCAAGGAACACTCACCCTAAAGCAGTTATGAGTATAATAAAAACACTCACAAACACTTTAGTGCATTCCTTGGATTTGATGTGATTAGTCATGCCGACTTCATCGCCCATCGCGTCATCAAGACCGTATCACTGTATCAAGCTACGGCTGTTATGATTACGGCTGATAGCACCGCCTAAACACGCTCATAACCGCTACTGTGCTGTCATACGCTAGCAAGGGCGTTCGCCCAATATACCGCTACGATATGCACAAGTAACCACTCATTGCGTTGCTCTGATCCTTTGTCTAGTAACCCCTGTAGGGAGCTCACCCTTATGTCAAACGCAGTCGTCACCGAGGCCTGCCACCCATTTGACGGGTAACGGGTACAAAGAGAGCAGCACAAGGATGTAACGAGCGAACAAGCAGTTTTTAAAATGTATAGTGAATAAGGTTGATATGAAAGCAGTTTTTGGATAAAATGCACCTACACGGGCATTTAATGCTGTTCAAATAACGCACTGCGTATGCTTATTTGTTCGTTACAGGGTGTTGAAGCACTCTGTAACCGTTAGCTACATTAAAAACTAAATGCCTCTAGGAGTCAACTCCCAGAGGCATTTTTTTGTTTAGTCTTTCGATATGACTCTGGTAAATCTTTAGGTGCTATCATAATCAACTTTCTCAAGTACTTCAAATCGCTTTGAGAGTGTCATAATCTCTCAAAAAACCATCTAAACCGCCTCAGGTTTTCGGAGACTAAACAGTCTTAGAGAGTACGACGAACTCGGGGTGGTTTACCCATACGCTTTGAGCTAAGCCACATCTTCATGAGCGTCGTTTCGTAATTTGTCTTGTAATGCTAGCAATCCAAAAATTTCTCAGTTTTGCGCCAGAAATGTGCAGGTAGTGCACAAGCGGTATCATGTGGCATCTTAAACGCGCTTGCCGATAATTCTTGTAATGAGTAATGATATCAGTAGTATCTATTTCTGACTGATCAAATCATGAAAGGTTAAATACACCCTGATGTTAAGCACAAAAAAACCCAGCAATGATAGTAAGATCACTACTGGGTTGGAGAAAAGCAATAAATATGTTGTGCTGACTTCTCAGGTCTTATTTATCATTCATAGCAAGGTAGATATTACGATCTGATGCGGATGCGTCATCCACATATTTTGAATCACGCCATGTCGTATAAGCATAGACACCACTGTATGGGCTGATACTGTTCTGACGGAAGTCAGAAATCCAATTTGTACCATCGAAAATTTGAATATGGCCATGTGGACGCTTTGATGAGCGATCATAGACAATAACATCACCTACTTGGGTTGGCATATCATTGCTGATTTTGCTGAAACCTGCTTTCTCAAGTGTGCCACGAGTAGCGTACTGATAGGCTGAAGGATTTGGAGTGAACTCATAACCAGCTGATTGTAGTGCTTTACGTACGTAACGGGCACAGTATCCAGAGCTGCTAGATAGAGCCACTCGTGAAGCGCGAGCAGCAGCGATAGCGGGTGCTGAATTGCTATCAGGGATAGTATTGACTTGCTGCTGTTGTCTTTCAGCATATAAGCGGCTACTTGATAACGAAAGCTGTTTCTCTTTTTGTTGAGCCTGCGCACTTAAGTTGCTAATTGCTTGACTGATTTCATCATTGCTAGAAACATAAGCACCACTTTTGGTGCTATAAATATTTTTTGACGAACTGTAGTTTGATGCCGCAGAAATATTGGTTATATTATTACTTGTTTGAAAGGTCGTTACAGCAGCAGTACTCGTTTGTGCTATGCCCATACCCAGTACTGACAAAATCAATAAGGCCTGTTTCATAAATCTAATACCTACGGTTAATTCAAAATGGTCTGTTGTCCATAACAGAGCAGTCAATTAAATCTCAACAACTCAAGAATATACACATTGTGGTGACTAATAATTATGCTGCAAACCCTTATTCCATAGGCGGCCGGCATTATCAACGATTTCGCTAAAACCTTATAAATTTATTGGAAGTCAAACTGTTAGCCAAAACACAAATCGGACTTTAGCATAGGCTGTAAAGCATGTCATCACTAATAAAAATCTGATAAAAGCTCTTTTTAAGCTTATAAAATGATAAAAAATACCTATTTTATAATGTAATTTCGTGTAACATTTATAGAATATAGCTGACCAACCTGACAACAATATCTCCTGTTTGATAAGCAGAAAAAAACGTTTGAGGATTAAATCCTTAATTTAGATTTAATCCTCAAACGTTTTTTTAGTGGGTGAAGTAATTATGCTATATAGGGTTTAACCAATTATTAAAATAATATACTAATTTATAGTGTCAATATGAATTTTAATTCGCTAAGGAACTATGTAATCTTACGTAATTGTTGCGATACATCATGTAGTTCCTTGTATTAATTTCTAAGAAATTGGTTATTTTAAAGACAGATAACATCTAAAATAGGTTACATTGACATAAAAAGTTACATATCCAAATTTATTTTTAGCTTTTGAAGTTCCACTATCTGATGAAAAAATTAGGTTTAGGAATAAAAATCCTTGTACTAACATAGGTATTAATTCTGCAAATGGAATGTATCTTGTTAGAACTGCATTTATATTTATTTGTTCATGCACCTCGACACTTATTTCTAATATGCAGACTGCTTACCCCAATCATAAATACCGCGTTTGTAAGCATAAATCAGCATGATTAAGCCGGCGATAATCATCGGCGCGCTTAAGATTTGCCCTTTGGTCATCCAACCTAATAATATGAATCCTTGGTCAGCATCTGGCTGGCGGAAGAATTCAATGATAAAGCGGCTGATGCCATAGCCTAGTAAGAATACAGCGGAGGCGGCCATACGTGGACGTGGTTTTGATGAATACCACCATAAGAATATAAATAGCAGCAGACCTTCGGCAAAGGCTTCATATAGCTGTGATGGATGACGAGGCAATATGTATTGACCATTGACTTCAATCATCAATTCTTGCAATTGTGGATTGCTCTGTAATTGCTCCATATCAAACGCCGCGGCTTGCGGAAAGTAGGTCAGCCAGTTATAGCCACCGTCTGAGACGCGACCCCATAATTCGCCATTGATATAGTTGCCGATACGCCCAAACAGTAAGCCGGTTGGTACACAAGGAACGATAAAATCGAATACTTGAAAGGTAGTCTTTTTATATTTACGGGCAAAGAACCACATACCTAGCATGACGCCGATAAAGCCGCCGTGGAAAGACATACCGCCTTCCCAGACTTTTAATATATAGGCAGGGTTTTGGAGTAATTCACCGAACTGATAAAACAGCACATAGCCAATACGACCGCCTAAGATGACACCAAGCGCGCCATAAAAGACTAAGTCAGAGACCATGTCGGTGGTCCAATTGTCGCGTTTGGTACTGCGATACCAAGCCAAACCGTAAGCGGCAGCAAAGGCTAGCAAATACATTAGCCCATACCAGTGCACTTCCAATGGACCCAAGGAAAGCGCTACGGGATCATACTGAGGATGAATCATCATAAAGGCACCATAATTATTGGTAATAGAATGTATGAAATAGGCTTATATAAGAAATTTTTTGTCCAACAATTGAAAAGTACAACTATCGCAAGTCAGAATCTCATCTTATGGATAGAGAGACCTTCCAAGTAAACTCGCCTTCGATCTAATCTGAGCGGTTCATAGACAGTATGAAGGTATTTACTACCTGGCAATCAACAACTTTACAGCAACCTCAAAAAGACACTCATCTTTGATAGTAATACTAACTTTGCCATTATGAGCATTGGCGATAGCTTGCACAATAGATAAGCCTAAGCCTGTTCCTGAATGCATCGTATTCGTTTTATCATGACGATAGAATCGCTCAAACAGTTTATCGGCTTCAATCTGATTTAATGGTTTGTCTAGACGGTTGGTCATAGTTATTCTTAACCAGAGCTGCTCTGGGGATTGAATATCGTCTTTTGGCGCATTAAGCGAGGTGCTTGAAGTGAGGACAGTAGCGGATATCATAATAGTGCTATTACTAGCCGCATAATAAATCGCATTTGACATCAGGTTGGCAAACAGCCGTTGCAATAAGCCTTTATCACCTAGTACTGTTTTAAAATCACCCGATTTTTCAAAGATTATCTCACGATCCTCAGCAATCATCTCATAATAATCTATAAGCTTTGTGATCAAGCTCTCTATATCGACATGACTGATTTGCGAATCACTCAGCTCTTTTTGAGTTTTTGCCAGTAATAACATATCGTTAATCATGGCGGATAACTGCTTTAACGTATCATGCTGATGATGCAATTGCTCAATGTATTCGTCGCTTTCTCTTGGCTTAGTTAACATGACTTGCGTTTGCGTACTCAGCGTCGCTATTGGCGTACGTAGCTCATGGGCGATATTGTCTGAAAACCGTGATAATGATTCAAAGTTACTTTCAAGCTTGACCATCATAGAATTATAAGACTCCGTTAGTGGACGTAATTCTAACGGCATATCGCCAACCACAATTCTTTCATCTAACCTTTGAAGATTAATGCCTTTCATCTTTTGTACGATAGTAGCTAGGGGAGCAAAACCCCAGTGTACACTTAGTGCTGCTACTGAAACCAATAATAAGGTAATGGCGATAAGTATCAAGCTCAGCTGGCGATTAAACTGGATAAGATATTGATGATGCACATCGCTAGGTAGAGCAATAAATGCCAAAACCTCTTGATGTGTAATGATAATGGCTCGGTAATGCCTATTATTTATCTTGATCATAAACTGCTGATCGCGATAGTCCTGCAATAGTTGTAACAAGCTAAAATCTGCCGGTAGATCATTGATGAAATTACTGGGATCGCTGGATAATAATTTGCCATTTTTATCTGATACTAAGGTTTTTAAATCATAATCCAGCCAAGAAGAATGTAGATGATTGGCATCAATTAGCGCTTGCGATTTTGATACTGTGAATGGTTCTATGTGATCTTCCAAACTAACCATACGTTTACGCAGGTTAAAAGCTGCATGGGTAATAATCTCTGAGTCCATTTGCTCAAAGTGCTCGTTAACAGAGCGCTGAACCCATATATAAATAACAACTTGAGAGATAACAACAAATATTGTCAGTAAAAAAACAGTACGCCATAACAGTGACCAACGCCGATTCTTAGATTTATCTCTCATTTGATGTCAGACTGTCTTTATTAATACTATCGTCGCCCATGCCACTATCCACGTCGACAGCCAGTGGCTCTAACTTGTAGCCCATTCCGCGTACCGTATGAATCAGCTTTATATCAAATCCATCATCAATTTTTATCCGCAAGCGCCTTATAGCCACGTCAATGACATTCGTATCACTCTCAAAGTTTATATCCCATACTTGCGAGGCGATCACAGTGCGCGGCAGTACCTCACCTTGACGTTCTAAGAAAAGTTGTAATAAAGCAAACTCTTTAGCAGTCAATTTTATATTAGTGTTGCCTCTATGAACGGTGCGTTTGGCAATATCCATTTTCAGATCAGCTATGTGTATGACCGAGCTTTTATAATCAGATTGATTGGCACGGCGCAATAGGCTTTTTATTCTAACAATCAGTTCAGCAAAAGCAAAAGGCTTGGTCAGATAATCATCGCCACCAATTTCAATACCTTTGATCCGATCGCTTAAATCATCTTTAGCCGTTAAAAATAAAACTGGCGTATGCTTTCCAGCAGCTCGGTAGCGCTGTACCAACTCAAAGCCACTGACGTCAGGTAGCATGACATCCATCAAAACCACACTAAAATCTTCAGTCATTAACGCATGATAGCCATCTAAACCTGTCATGTGATGATCCACGATGAAACCGGCCTCAGTTAAGCCTTTCTTAATATATTCTCCAAGGTTTTTCTCATCTTCTACTAACAGTACTTTCATCGTTGCTTACCTTTATATCATTATAGTTGTCAACAGCGTATCACTAACATTGTTAGCTTATCAGCCATATATTTATCAGGAACCCTTGTTATAACAGTGTTCTTTGGATAGAGACAGATGCTGGTATTTGGTTTTAATGACAAGAAGATGACAATATTATGCTGTTCCTAACGAACATGTAATATCCGTGTCATCTAGCTGTCAGCCACCATTTAGTATTCTAAATCAACGCCGCATATTGGCTTGTCTCTGATACAGACTGTCTCTACGAGTAAAGCAATTATCCTACTTGAACAGTTTGTTATTTATCTTTAAAGGGTCTTATATGAAAAATTATAGTTCATTAAAAAAAGCAGCTTTGCTTTCAGTATCGATGTTAGTGGGCATGTCAGCGGCCAATGCGCATACCACAAACTTAGATGCTTCTGTTCTCGGTAATTGTGATGCGCTCACTAGTTTTGCAAGAAACGCAGATCATAATGATGCACAAATGTCCAAAGAGCAAAAGAAAAGTTATGTCGACGCCAGAGTGGCTTGTCAGGTTCAACATCAAGATCAACATTTGCAGTCTGAAAAGTATTTTGTAGAAAAATATGGTAGCGATCGTGATAGTAATGCTGAAGCCATATTAAATGAATATATCGCGCATTAGAATCTAAAGCAGTGAGAATGACAGAATTGTAATCTTAACGTCATCTGCCAGTCAGAATAAATGATGTATCATTTAGGCTGGTTTAACAGCTATTGAACTCAATAACCTTTAATCCAAATAATAGGAATTAATCATGTCACAATTTAAATTACTGTCTAAATCAATCGCAATGACGGTCATCGCTCTTGTCGTATCGACCTCAGCTATGGCGCATGATCCAAAATTGCATGCTAAAAAAGATCAAATGAACTGTGAAAAGTTGGAAAAGAATATGCAAATGATGCAAAAAATGGATCATAGCAAGATGGATATGAAAGATCCTGCTATGAAAGCAATGATGGCTAACATGGGTAAAATGAAGCAAATGTACCAAAAAAACTGTGTTACTAACGACAGTAAATCTTAAAAATTTTAGCTCTGCTAAATAGCAGTCAACACTTAACGAAAATAAAGTTTTAGGAAAACATATGAAATTTTTATTGGGTGCGCTCTTTACCGTATTTGTGGCAATCGTTGGCGTGTTTGCGGTTGTTACTAGTGGTGTTGTCAATGTGGGAGCTGACCAAGAGCATAGCCCAATGATGTTTAGCTTTTTGGAAACCGCTCGCAATCGTTCCATAGCAAATGCCAGTAAAGATATTGTGGTACCAGACTTAGAGAAGGTCGATATCAGCTCTGGGGGCGCGGACTATAAGGATATGTGTGCAGGCTGTCACTTGTCTCCGGGAGTGGCACAAACTGACTTTAGTGAGGGCTTATATCCAAAGCCGCCCAACTTTACCAAGGCTGATATTGTCAAACGTTATCAAACAGAAGACGGTGCAAAGCAAGGCTTTTGGGCAATCAAGCACGGTATTATGGCATCTGGAATGCCTACGTGGGGTGCTTCTCATGACGACGCTAGAATGTGGGCAATGGTAGCCTTCATTAGATCGTTACCTGAATTAGATGAAGCTCAGTACACGATGCTAACCACTAGGATAGATGGCGATATGATGGACATGTCATTTGACGGTGATATGAATATGTCGGATGATGAATCTGGAATGCAGCATTAATACTTTCTAGATATGAAAGCCTCCTAACTCACGGTTGTCGCTATTATATTAATAATGCAGTACTGAACAGTGCTGCATTTAATGTTTTTAGTTAAGTACATAAGAATTAAATATAGGGTGTAAGTTTTTAGAATATCGAGCATAATAATAGACGTTTAGGAGTAATTTAATGAGACATTACACACATGTGCTTTCTAATGGACATAGCTGGTTATCCAGTCGTGTCCTTTTATTGGTGGTGACATCGTCACTCTCGTTAACGCTAGCCGCTTGCAGCCAATCTAATACCAGTGGCTCTGATTCTCAACCAGTAAAGGTTGAACAGTCTGCTACCCAGAATGCACAAGTACAAAATGAAAGTTCTGCTCCTACAAATGCTCCCGTTAACAGCTCGTCATCATTACTCAAAAACGTCTCAGCCACAGTTTATAAAGATGCCAACTGCGGCTGCTGCAAAGAATGGGTAGGCTATGCCGAAGGTCATGGTCTAAGCGCAACTGCGCAAGACGTTACAGATTTATCTTTATTTAAAGAGCGTTACGGTGTCCCGCAGCAAATGCGCTCTTGTCATACCACCGTCACTACTAATGGTTATGTTTTTGAAGGTCACGTTCCTGCTAAATACATGGCTGAATTCTTAGCAAATCCTCCTGCACAAGCTATTGGACTTGCCGTACCGAGTATGCCGGTTGGTAGCCCCGGTATGGAGTATGAAGGTAAATTCATGCCCTATAAAGTCATGCAATTGAACAAGGATGGCAGCACTCAAGTGTATGCGGCTATTGAGTCGCCAGCGCAGCAGATGTAGTTCTATTAATAAGTTATCAGATATATAAGTTCAACTCTCATTTCATGGATTAACTTAGGTCAATATTATGAATAAAAACAGATTTAACCGCAGGCGTTTTTTGACAGGGTCATCCACCTTGCTCGGCGCGTCGATGCTATCCACACTACCGACGATGGCTAATAGTGCTTTAACTAAAAGCCAAAATGTCGTAGTCAATAGTGATAGAGCCGATCACATTGTACCTATACTGACAGGCAAAGAGTTTGATCTTTATGTCAGTGAGAAGATGATAACGGTCAACGGCAAGTCAAGCATGGCAACGCTGATAAATGACTCACTGCCTGCGCCAACGCTTAAGATGCAAGAAGGCGATACGGTCACCATTCGAGTCCATAATCAGCTGAATGAGTCGACCTCTATTCACTGGCATGGCCTCTTAGTGCCGTTTGAGATGGATGGCGTACCGGGTATCAGCTTTGATGGTATTCCTGCGGGTAGCACCTTCACGTACAAATTTAAACTGATACAGTCAGGCACTTATTGGTATCACTCGCATACTGGCTTCCAAGAACAAACCGGTATGCGCGGGGCCATCGTCATTGAGCCGAAAGGGCGCGAACGCTATCCTATCGAGGAAGATCACGTTATCCTGCTTAGTGATTGGACGCATCGCGATCCGCATAATCTGCTAAAACTACTTAAGCAGCGTGCTGGCTTTGATAATTATCATCTGCCAGACTTTAAAAAGCTATTGTCCGATATTGCCGAAACGGATCTGAAAACCGCGTTTGATAAGCGCAAAAGTTGGAATCAGATGCGCATGATGCCCACTGATTTTACGGACTTGTCGGGTGAAAACACATTTACCTACCTTATCAATGGCAAAACCACAGCGGCTAACTGGACGCAACTTGTCAAGGCTGGACAGCCTGTCAAACTACGTTTTATTAATGGTTCAGCGCAGACGATATTTGATGTACGCATCCCCGGCCTAAAAATGAAAGTCGTCGCGACGGATGGGATTGATGTCAGTCCCGTCGATATCGATGATTTCCGTATTGGGGTGGCCGAGACTTATGATGTCATCGTGACGCCCACTAAAGACGCGCATACCATATTTGCTCAAAACATAGATCGGTCAGGCTATGTTGCGACAACGCTTGCTACCAAAAAAGGTGCTCGTCCTGCGATACCTGCTATGGACAAAATCGAATGGCTGACGATGGCCGACATGATGGGCGCCATGGGATCGAATGGCTATAACGCTAAACATGCCAAAACAGAATATGACTTTAAGTCCGATATGCGCGTTGATAGTCCGCGTATGAACCTTGATGACCCTGGTATTAATCTACGTAACATTGATAGAAAGGTTTTGAATTATAGTCAGTTGCGCTCTGTCGGCGATGAGATAATGGCAGAGCAGCGCAAACCCACCAGAGAGATTGAAATACATCTGACGGGAAACATGGAGCGCTATATTTGGGCTCTAGACGGGGTTATGTTCAAAGATGCCGCACCGGTCAATATTAAGCCGGGTGAGCGCGTACGTATTACCTTAGTCAATGACACCATGATGAATCATCCCATGCATTTGCATGGTATGTGGAGCGATCTGCGGATGCCTTCAGGTGAGTTTCAAGTACGTAAGCATACGATAATGGTACAGCCTGCACAAAAGATAAGCTTTGATGTCACCGGAGAAGCTGGCAGATGGGCATGGCATTGCCACTTGCTCTATCACATGGAAGCAGGGATGTTTAGAGAAGTTGCCGTTGTTTAAGCAAATCTTTGGTTGATAGGTGAGAGATGAGATGAAAATACATAAAGTAGGTTTACGGTTCGCCGGGGTATCATCATTGGTATTATTAGCATCATCATTTGCTAATGCTGCTGACCCGTCCACGGTTAAAAAAGACATGACTATGTCAGATATGGACCATAGTAGTATGGACATGTCGAACATGGATCATGGCAGTATGGACATGTCTGGTATGGATATGTCGGGCAATATGTCAGATATGGACCATAGTGGCATGGATATGTCAGGCGATATGTCGGATATGGATCATAGTGGTATGGATATGTCAGGCGATATGTCGGATATGGATCACAGTGGCATGGATATGTCGGGCGATATGTCAGGCATGGACCATAGCAAAATGGATATGTCAGGCATGGACCATGGCAAAATGGATATGTCAGGTACGCAAGGTGGTAAAGCTCCAGCTGATGCTCGCAGTCCTGACTATTCAAACGGCGTTCCCTATGGTCGCTTTGGTAAGCCTGTGATGATGGATAGCTTACCGTTATGGGGTGTTTCTGTAGGACAGTTGGGCTATCAGTTTGATGACAATCAGATTAACTATGAGGTGGATGCTTGGTATGGAAAAGATGAGCGACGCCTATCTGTACGCAGCGAAGGTAGTGTTCAGACTAAGGACGATAAAAAAATTGATAGTCTGAACTCACTGGCTTATTGGAAGCCGCTAAGTATTTTTTGGAATGGTGAAGCAGGTGTCGCTTATGATACCAAAAACGATAAGGCTGCCCTTATGGCGGGTATCGTAGGTACTGCACCATACTTTGTTGAAACAGATGCAAGAGCCTATCTCTATACTGATGGTCAAGTACGTCTTGACTTAGGTACGGCATATGAGTGGCGTTTGACTCAGCGTTGGGTTGTCAGACCAGAAGTAGGGCTGACAGCCTTTAGTAAAGACGATACTGATAACGGTATTGCTAAAGGGTTCAATGATTTTGACGCTGAAGTCAGGCTGGCTTATGAGACATTCAGTCGTCAGCTCGCGCCTTATGTGGGTATCAGCTATGAGACCGCTTTAGGCAACGCAAGAGATTTGCGACGTCAAGAAGACGAAGCTGTTGATTCTAGTAGCGTTACAGCTGGTGTAAAATTTTGGTTCTAGTGTTAACCATGTAAGTAACAACAGTTTATAACACTAGCTCTAAAAAAAGGCACCTCTTTATTTAGGTGCCTTTTTACTAAATTAAGGACAAGAATATGAATAACCATATGGATAATAAACAGAAGCAAATGAACCCTTATGTAAAGTTCACAATCATGATTTTAACATCCACAGTGGTGATGTTTATCATGATGTATTTTAACACCTATCAGTGGGATCATATTTACTTTAGTGAAACCCGAGCTTATATGGCGCTGTATATGGGCGCGGTAATGGCAATTATCATGCTCGCCTTTATGACCAATATGTATAAAAAAACCAAGATAAACTTGATGGTTTATGGGGTTAGCGTAGTTTTATTTGCCTTTGGTCTTTGGGGCGTACGCTCTCAGCAAACGGTCGATCAAGTGGATTGGATGCAGGCGATGATACCGCATCACTCGATTGCTATTTTGACCAGTTCGCGTGCTGATATCGAAGATCCACGTGTACGTCAGCTTGCTGATGACATTATCGAAGCACAAAAGCGTGAAATCGCTGAGATGCAAGCGCTTATTGAAGAGTTGGAATAATATATTATGATACCAATAAGTAAGCTCTTCTTTAAAAACTATTTACTATATCGCGTCTTTTAATTCTAACTATACCTACTCCTTACTTCAAAAATAACCTGTAAAACTGAAGTTCTACGAAGAAATAAATTAAGGTCGAATAAGTATGAAGCAAGATAGAACGACTCGCTATCAGAAGGATAGTTTGACATTATCAGGAACAGTTATGCTAGGTACCGGTGTCATGATCGGTGCTGGTATTTTCGCTCTGACCGGTCAGATGGCTCAGATGACGGGTTCGCTTTTCCCACTTGCTTTTCTAGCCGCCGCAATCGTTGTTTCTTTTAGTGCCTATTCTTATATCAAAATCTCTAACGCTTACCCGTCGGCTGGCGGTGTTGCAATGTACCTGCATCAGGCATACGGAGATCGTTTACCGACTGGATTTAATGCCCTGCTGATGTATTTCTCCATGGTTATAGCGCAGAGCTTTTTGGCCCGGACGTTCGGGTCATACACTATGCAGTTATTCGGTGGCGATGACAGCGGTCGCATGGTATCCATCCTTGGCGCCGCGCTTATTCTTGCTGCGTTCTTTATCAATTTACTTGGTAATCGTTGGATTCAGGGGGTTGCATCGGTTATCGGTATTATAAAAATTGTCGGTATTCTTATATTCGGGTTGGTTGGTATCTGGCTAGCTGATAGCTTTGCAGTTGATTCTTCTACATTAGATGACACTAATACTATTGGTGACTTTCTTGGCGCAACGGCGCTAGGCATACTGGCATTTAAAGGCTTTACCACGATTACCAACAGTGGCTCGGAAGTAAAAAATCCTCATCGCAACGTCGGCCGTGCCATTGTAATATCAATCGCAATATGCGTAGTTATTTACACTCTAGTCGGTTTCGCGGTGTCTAGTAATCTATCTCTTGCCGAAATCATCGAAACTAAAGATTACTCCTTGGCTGCCGCCGCACGCCCAGCACTTGGCGACTATGGTCTATGGTTCACAGTTGCAATCGCAATGGTAGCTACCGCTGGCGGCCTCCTTGCTAGCATCTTCGCAGTCTCTCGTATGCTTGCTATGTTGACTGAGATGAAGCTGGTGCCTCATCGTCATTTGGGAATGCCGGGAAGCGTTCAAAAACATACGTTGGTCTATACTGTGGTGTTGGGTTTAGCTTTTACGACGTTATTTGACTTATCACGAATTGCAGCGCTTGGCATTGTTTTCTATCTAATTATGGATATCGCCATTCATTGGGGTGTTTTGCGATACCTTCGTCAGGATATAAAGGCGGTGATGTGGGTGCCTATAGTGGCCATACTTCTTGACCTGTTGGTTCTCGGCGGTTTTGTCTGGATTAAACTAAACTCAGATCCATTCGTACTTGGCGTAGCAGTCGTCACTATTGTAGTGATTGCTGTGGCTGAGCAGGTTTACCTGAAATCTTCAGCGAGGAAAAAAGCTATCGAAAAAGATACGCTTGCAGACCATCATTGACAGTAACATCAAAGAGTTTACAGAAAATTGTTTGGTTAAAAATTGCATAGATTTAAGTGTCTGCTTACTATCTTCAAGAATTGATTTCATGCAATACGATATTCATAAAGACAACAGGGAAAGTAAGCTATGAATGAGTCATTTAATCACGCTGGAACTTGGGGTCTCGCACTAATTGTTATTGTTCTGATTTCTTGGTTCTTTTACCGTTATTTCGCACCAAAGAACTGGCGTGAATGGGCGGGTGCTGGTGTAGTTCAGGCTTTCATTATTGCACTTTACGCAGAAATGTATGGCTTTCCGCTCACTATATATTTATTAGTACGGTTTTTTGGTTTGGACAGCCAATATGTCAGCGCTAGCTTATGGTCGACCCTTGTTGGTTTAGGTGAGACAGGCATGATGATCTCAATGCTACTCGGCTATGCTATTGCATTTTTAGGAGTCGGTCTTTTTGCTCAAGGTTGGCGCCAAGTCCACAAAGCACGAGGGGAAAATCGTTTAGTAACTGATGGACTCTATGCCTACGTACGTCATCCTCAGTACACCGGGTTGTTTATTGCACTGTTCGGTGAGGGTGTGGTGCATTGGCCAACTCTGTTTTCAATCGGTCTGTTTCCAGTGATTGTGCTTGTATACACATGGTTAGCTCGACGTGAGGAACGGCATATGTTTGAAGAGTTTGGTAAAGACTACCTTGCTTACAAACAGCAAGTGCCAATGTTTATTCCTCAATGGGGTCAATGGCGTCAACTTGCCGCCGCCGCACGAGTTAAAAAGTAATATCAATACAGGATAAAGCTTTAATTCATACAAATCCTTAGAGTTAGCATGGTTAGATACGATTGGTTATCTTGAGCTTGAACCACATCATACAATAGTGAGGATTACTAAGATGGCCAAATCAAACTTAACGACAAGTCCTTTGAGAATTGTCCCTGTTGGCAACAGTGTATCGTTGTTTCTACTCATTAGTTACCTGTTATGCATAGGCTTTGGCTTACTTGCACCCGAACAGATAAGTATGCATGAAGCTTGGGCGCCTCTGCTACCTGGCTTTGAGTGGTTGACGTGGACAGGTTTTCTAATTGGGTTTGTCGAATCGTATCTTTACGGTTGGTATTTCGCAATCTTATTCGTGCCATTATACCGTTGGTTCGCCAAAGTGCGCTAAAGATATTGATATATTAACAGTCAGTAAACCTCTTCGGTTCGAGTAAAAATTAATTGAAGAGTTGGAGTGATCACAGTTTAGACTGAGGAGAAATCATAATGAATGGGTCAATGCATGGCATGATGAACGGCTCAATGATGTATGGCATGGGCTGGGTTATGATGCTTATCTGTTTGTTATTCACCCTACTATTTTTCGCAGTACTAGTACTAACAATCATGGCACTGCTCAAGTATTTGCGTGATAAAAACTAAATTCCAATTGAAAAGTATAGAAATTATTTTTTAGAGGTTTTTAGATTAATGATTAGATGAATAGCAATCGAGGATTGATGATAGTGCTTTAAGAGTTGTACTTATTATAAATATTTATTGTCTTCAAGGAGTGGTTTTATGAAACATATTGCCGATGAAAAATCTATCAAAGGTGGTCAGTACGATAAAGTACCAGAAAATTATAGTGGTACGGTTTATATCTGCCCGATGCATCCTGAGGTTAGAGATACTGAAAAGAGCGATTGTCCGATATGCGGCATGTTTCTTAAACCTGAAGACGAGGTTGCTGAATCCAACAACCATGAAGATAGTCATGCGCATTGTCATGGAGCGGATGCTAATAATAGTAATGAGGTAAATTCTGTCGAAGGCAATAAGTACGACAAGATACCGGAAAATTATAGCGGTACGGTCTATATTTGTCCTATGCATCCAGAAGTAAGAGATGTTGAAAAAAGTGACTGCCCAATATGTGGCATGTTTCTTAAACCTGAAGACGAAGTTGCTAAAGATGATAGTCACGCTAGCTGTCATGGAAAGGATACTGATAGTAGCGGAGTAAAATCTGTTAAAGGCGGTAAATACGATAAAGTACCTGCTGATTACGATGGCACGGTATATACCTGTCCTATGCATCCTGAAGTGAGAGACGTTAGAAATAGCGGTTGTCCGATATGTGGTATGGCGCTTGAGCCCGAAACGCTTACTATCGGTGAAGAGGACACCTCAGAGCTTGACGACATGACTCGTCGTTTTTGGATATGTACCGTGTTGACTGTACCGCTATTAATATATGTGATGAGCGGTATGTTTGGAGTTGACTTTAGTCAGTATGGTATACCTTCACAGGTTTTACAATGGGCTGAGTTAGTGCTCGCGACCCCTGTAGTGCTTTGGGGCGCCGCCCCGTTTTTCGTCCGTGGCTGGCAGTCTATAAAAAGCCGCAATCTAAATATGTTTACCTTGATTGCGATAGGCGTAGGCGCTGCTTATATTTTTAGTATTGTCGCGACCTTTTTTCCCGATATTTTCCCAGACAGTTTCAGAGATGCCTCTGGTCAAGTCGGAGTCTACTATGAAGCGGCAGCGGTCATTGTGACCTTGGTGCTACTGGGTCAAGTATTAGAGCTCAAAGCTAGAAGTCAAACTTCAGGTGCGATTAGAGCTTTGCTTGAGCTCGCACCACCAACCGCAAGACGTGTCGATGAAAACGGTGAAGAAGTCGAAGTCTCGCTTGATGAGGTCGTCACTGGCGATAAGCTACGGGTTAAACCAGGTGAGAAACTACCCGTAGATGGTACAGTGATCGATGGTAATAGTAATGTTGATGAATCAATGGTGACGGGTGAGCCAATCCCTGTATCAAAAGTAGCAGGAGATACAGTGACTGGTGGTACGGTAAATGGCACCGGAACGCTATTAGTCGAAGCGGTCAATGTTGGAGCAGATTCAGTATTATCTAAAATTGTACAAATGGTTGCTGAAGCCCAGCGTAGCCGCGCACCTATACAGAAATTGGTAGATCAAGTGGCGGGTTGGTTCGTACCTATTGTTATTGTCACCTCTATCATAACCTTTATTGTCTGGGCGATATTCGGCCCTGAGCCCGCTATGGCCTATGCCTTGGTTAACGCGATTGCGGTACTGATTATTGCTTGTCCTTGTGCCCTTGGTCTAGCGACGCCGATGTCCATTATGGTTGGTACCGGCAAAGGCGCGCAAAACGGCGTCCTCATCAAAAATGCTGAAGCGTTAGAGAGTATGGAAAAAGTCGATACCATTGTCGTCGACAAGACCGGAACACTGACCGCTGGTAAGCCCGAGCTTACCGCAATTGATGCGCAGGTAGGTCAAGATGAAGACGAGTTCCTCGCATTGGTAGCCTCAGTAGAAAGCGCTAGCGAGCATCCTTTAGCAGAAGCTATCGTTAGAGCAGCTCAAGAAAGATCACTCATTATTCCTAAAGCTACTGACTTTAATTCGACTACTGGCGAAGGCGTACAAGCCGTGGTCGATGGTAAGAAAGTCGCTATTGGTAACTCTAAGCTTATGGAAAGCCTAAATAGTTTTGATAATGAGCTGTCCACTAAAGCTGATGTCCGTAGAAAAGACGGTGAAACGGTAATGTTTGTGGCTATAGACGGTAAAGCTGCTGGTATTATTTCAGTTGCTGACCCTATTAAACCAAGCACTAAAGAGGCTATTTCACTGCTTCATGACGCAGGTTTAAAAGTTGTGATGCTAACCGGTGACAACGAAAAAACCGCGCAGGCAGTCGCCAATAAACTAGGTATTGATGAAGTTCATGCGGATGTTTCACCAGAGGATAAAAACCGTATCGTCAAAGAAATGCAAGACAGCGGTAAATTGGTCGCTATGGCGGGTGATGGTATCAACGACGCACCAGCGCTAGCGCAAGCTAATGTTGGTATCGCTATGGGAACCGGTACCGATGTGGCGATGGAGAGTGCGGGCATTACCCTGCTAAAAGGTGATTTAATGGGCATTGCCAAAGCTTATAAGCTTAGCCACGCCACCATGCGCAATATCAGACAGAATCTGTTTTTTGCCTTTATCTACAATGCACTTGGTGTTCCTATTGCCGCAGGTGTGCTCTATCCCATATTTGGGCTTCTGCTCAGTCCGATGATAGCAGCGGCAGCGATGAGCTTGTCGTCATTCTCGGTGATTGCTAACGCGCTGCGATTGCGCCGTTTGAAACTATAATTCTGGTACGGTAAAAAGTGTTCTAAAGCACACTGACACATACTGGTCTAAACAAGATCACAAAATATAAGGATACCGTTATGGGCAGCTTTTCTATTACACATTGGCTGATTTTATTGGTCGTAGTGGTGGTCGTATTTGGTACTGCCAAGCTTAAAAATGCAGGTAAAGATTTAGGCGGTGCGGTGAAAGGTTTTAAAGAAGCGGTCAAAGATGAAGAACCCGAGAATGCTCGCAAAAATCATGTGCTTAGCCATGAAAATAGTACGCCAGCTGCAAGTAATGATTTAAATACGCGTGTAGGTAATCAGGCTGATGATATGGAAATCAGCCCTATTTCCACTGATGACCAGCCTAAAGTATGAAGCGCGCCGCTTATAAATAGCGGCACTAAGTAGTCTATTAATATATGTGACTGTTATGTTTGATATTGGGTTTTCCGAATTACTCTTGTTTGGCGTCATTGCTTTAATCGTATTGGGCCCAGAAAAACTGCCGCAAGCCGCACGTACCGCTGGGCAATGGTATGCCAAACTGCGCCGTACAGTATCCACTCTACAATCTGAAATAGAAGCTGAGCTTGATCTAGCTGAAACACGTCAACAAATGCAAAATGAACTTGCGAAAATCCGTCAGACCGAGTCGGATATGAAGCGCGAATTAGCAGAAATGCGTGGCAGTATGCAAAAGTTTGAGCAGTCACAGAACCAAAGCCTAGACGCTTCACATCAGTCAATCACCCCTTATGATAAAGACCATCAACAGAATACTACCTCCTCGTTCATTAAACAGGAGGCGGATCAGTGAGCCTATTTAAACGGCAAAAAAGTCGACAAGAAAAAATAACAGATATAGAGTTTGAGGCGCCAACAGATACAACACAGAATAGTGAGTCTGGAGATACGTTAGGTACGCTTGGCGATATGCCTATTACCGGACATTTAATCGAGCTGCGTACGCACTTAATAAGAATATGCGTGGTCGTCTTAATTATATTCTTAGTATTGGTGGGATTTTCACGCGAGCTTTATAATCTTTTATCAGACCCATTAGTGGCGCAGTTACCCATCAATTCGACCATGATTGCCACTGATATAACGTCAAACTTTATGGCACCCATTCGCTTAACGATATTCGTCGCCGCATTTTTAGCAATGCCTTATATCCTGTATCAAATTTGGTCATTTGTAGCTTCCGGCTTATATAAAAAAGAGAAGAAAATTGCCATTCCTGTACTGCTATCTTCGATATTTCTATTTTATGCTGGTGTTGCTTTTTCCTACTTTGTCGTACTCAAAGGGGTATTGAAATTTTTTATTATGTTCGCTCCGCAGAACGTTATACCAATGACCGATATTGACAGTTATCTGAGCTTTGCCCTCAAGCTATTTATGGTGTTTGGACTGACTTTTGAGATTCCAGTGGTTACCTTATTGCTGATAATGGCCGGAATCGTTTCTACTCAAAGTTTAGAAGATAAGCGTCGTTATATCATAGTTGGCTGTTTTGGGATCGCCGCGGTAGTGACACCGCCTGATGGTGTATCAATGCTGTTGTTGGCGATTCCTATGTGGCTATTGTTTGAGCTGGGTTTACTCTTAGCAAAGATATTAATTAAAAATGAACGAAATAATGATTTAGTCTCAGGGAATGAAACATTAGAAAGTAGCTAGCACTACTTAAACACGCCAAGTACCTTTTTTACTTTTTACTAGAGTATGTCAGCGTGAGTACTCTACTTAGCGACGGACTCTAAATGGAACACCTAACCAGCAACAACGAGAAAAATGACGGTCTTGCAAATCGACTTAACCAAGAGTGCTACTGCATTACCCTTGATCGTAAAGCGCTTAATACAAGCCTTCAAGATCAATTGGTAGAAACTAGAAACAATCCAATAGGAGCGAACGAGCTTAATAAGCTTTTTTCAGCAACACCCGTGTTCGTTCCCAAAACAGAGATAGAGGCGATGGAGCGAATCGTCAGGGCTATCGAGTCAGCTGCCGAACTGCCATTGTATCAAGAGCAAGTGCTGTCGTGGGCACCAGAAATAGCTGCTTTCGACCCAGGCCCAATAGGGGCCCTCATGGGTTATGACTTTCACTTGGGTAGCGATGGACCTCAGCTCATCGAGGTCAATACTAATGCCGGTGGCGCATTTCTGAATGTGTTGCTCGCTCGCGCACAAAAACGCTGTTGCAACCCCTCAGAGCAAAGCGCTGCAACCAATCAAATGCTAGATAGGTTCGAGGAAGCAGTGTTTGACATGTTCAAACAGGAATGGCAGCGACAGTCCGCTGTTGCTATGCCCAATCGGATAGCTATTGTGGACAATGACCCCGAGAGTCAGTTCATGTTCTTAGAGTTTGAGTTAGCCTGTCAACTGCTCCAAGCTAGAGGTATTGATACTGTGATACTTGATCCCTCTGAACTCGAGTATATCGACGGTACGTTAACAGCCCATGGCCAGAAAATCGATATGATTTACAATCGGCTTGTCGACTTTGCATTTGAGGACCCTGACCATGTATTGCTTAAGCAGGCTTATTTAGAGGGTGCTGTGGTAGTGACACCCAATCCCCGCGTACATGCTATGTTGGCCAATAAGCAAAACCTGACATTGCTATCAGACTCCCAAATATTGCGCTCTTGGGGTCTGGATGAGGCTGCAGTGGAGTGCCTCGAAAGGTCTGTACCGAGGACTAAGATTGTATCAAGAGACGATGCAGCAGAGTTGTGGCTTACTCGGCGGCAACTGTTTTTTAAGCCAGTTGCTGGTCATGGAAGCAAAGGCGTTTATCGCGGTAGCAAACTGACTCGACGCGTCTTCGAAAACATTCTGGATGAAGATTATATCGCACAGACCTTTGTCCCTGTAGGAGAGAGATCACTCAAAATTGATGACATCGTAACAACAAGAAAGGTAGATATACGTCTTTATACGTATGGCGGAAAAATGTTACTACCTGCTGCGCGTGTGTATCAAGGTCAGGTGACTAACTTCCGTACGCCAGGCGGTGGATTCGCGCCTGTCTTTCAGGTGTGATCGTCTAGGTCTTATTTAGATGGCATTAGGCTGTTATAAGTCCGGTTAACTAATTCAATATTCTTCTTACCTAACAAAAGATGGTTGTATATTTATGATTGTCTATTACTTTCGGCACGCTTTTCAAAACACTTCGAAAACAATTGGAGCTAGAGATAGCAGTAAATTTCAATAGTTTCCAATAATAAAAATCCAACCGTTACAGTGAGCTTAAATCATATTAGAGTAAACAGGGTTAGACCGTATGTTAATCACAGAATTGGGTTATTTTGCCTTGCTAGCCGCCTTAATCTTGGCGATTTTCCAGGTAGTGTTACCAACTATTGGCGTTATGCGTGACCATGTTGCTTGGCAGCGTTTGGCGCCGAGTCTTGCATGGGCGCAGTTTGCTGCCATGATTACCTCGTTTGGCGCGTTGATGGCAGGCTTCTATTATAATGATTTTAGCCTTGTGTACGTATCGCAGCATTCTAATACCTTGCTGCCTTGGTATTATAAGTTATCAGCAACGTGGGGCGGACACGAAGGCTCGCTACTGCTATGGATGACGATCATGGCCACGTGGTGCGCGCTGGTCTCCTATTTTAGCCGTGGCTTACCGTTGTCGATGCGCGCGCGGGTACTCGTGATATTGGCCGGTGTGCAGGTCATGATGCTAGCGATGCTGATTTTTACCTCGTCGCCATTTGATCGTACCTTGCCCAATCTGCCAGTCGATGGCGCTGACTTAAACCCTCTTCTACAAGATTTTGGTTTGATTTTTCATCCGCCGATGCTGTATATGGGTTATGTGGGCTTAGCGGTGCCATTTGCTTTTTGTATGGCGGCATTGTGGGAAGGGCGTTTGGATGCAGTATGGACACGTTGGTCGCGTCCATGGGCGCTAGCGGCTTGGGGGTTTTTGACCGTTGGTATCGCACTTGGCTCTTGGTGGGCGTATTACGAGCTTGGCTGGGGCGGCTGGTGGTTTTGGGATCCTGTAGAAAACGCCTCACTGATGCCTTGGCTTGCCGGTTTAGCCTTGCTGCATTCGTTGGCAGTGACTGAGAAGCGCGGTGTCTTTAAAGCATGGACCATTATGCTGGCTATCTTTGCTTTTGCCTTAAGTCTCTTGGGTACTTTCCTTGTACGTTCAGGGGTTATTACCTCAGTGCATTCGTTTGCCGCTGACCCCACTCGTGGTCTGGTAATTTTAGTGATTCTTGGCATCATCGTCGGTGGTGGTTTGCTGATGTTTGCGCTGCGTGGCTGGCGTTTGACGATTGAAAGTCAGTATCAACTGGTTTCGCGTGAGTCATTTTTAGTCATTAACAACGTCATCATTTTGATTGCAACGTTAGTGGTATTGCTTGGTACCCTCTATCCTATCATTGCCGACGCCTTTAGCTTGGGTCAGGTATCGGTAGGTCCTCCGTACTTTAATGCGCTATTTGTGCCTTTAACATGGCTATTGCTGGTTGCCATGGGTATGGGCTCCAATATCCGCTGGAAACAAGATAAGCGTCCATTGTTAGGCGTTGGAATGGTCATTGCGGCGAGCAGTCTAGTATTAGCTGCAGTCATCACTTACTTTGTCAGTCCATCTGCCATGCTTAATATTGGTGTAACACTAGCAGTAAGTTTTTGGGTACTGTTCTGGATGGTGGTTGATTTCAAAGACAAAACCAAAAATGCACCAAGCTTTTTGCAAGGCTTAAATAAGCTGCGTTTAAGCTACTGGGGTCAGCAAACGGCACATATTGGTGTGATTGTAGCGGTCATCGGTGTTGCCTTTACCAGTACCTTGAGTATCGAGCGCGATGTGGCATTGAGTGTTGGCGAAACGGTCCATGTCCAAGGTTACGACTTCACCGTTAAAGGCTTCCGCGAAGTCAAAGGCAGTAACTATGATGCGACCCAAGCTGAGGTCGAAGTGAGTAAAGATAGCCGTGCTGTGACTACGTTATACCCTGAAAAACGCAATTACATTATTAGCATGATGCCAATGACCGAAGCAGCGATTGATGACAGTCTGATGCGTGATGTGTACGTCGCACTTGGTGAACCTATAGCTGAAGGCAGTAATAAATGGGCCGTACGTATTTATGTGAAGCCATTGATTCGTTGGATATGGCTCGGCGCTATTATTATGGCATTGGGTGGTCTGCTGAGTATGCTTGATAGGCGCTATCGTCTCAAAACATCCAAGACCCCTGCACAAATTGCAGCGAGTAAGTCAGGCTTTACGACGGTTACTGATTTAGATGTTAAAAGCACTACTAATAACACGACACTAATAGGGGAGAAGCAAAATGACTAAGTCTAATCATTTTTCCGAGCAACCCCCTGAAACAAAAGGTAATCGAACAATGAAAAAAAGCCAAATTAGAATATGGTTTTTGATCCCGCTGATCATCTTTGCTGCTGTTATGGTTATGCTTTATTTTCGTTTGGGGCAGCCGACTGAAATCGTAACCAATACCGCGCTTGAACGCCCAGTACCAGCGTTTGAGCTGCCATTGTTGTCCGATACCAGTCGGATCATGACCAATGACAACTTACCTGATGAGCCCTTTTTGATGAATATTTGGGGCTCTTGGTGTCCAACTTGCGTTATTGAGCATCCTTTTTTAATGCAATTAGAAGAGCGCGGAGTCAATTTGGTTGGTGTTAATTACAAAGATGACATCGGTGATGCGCTAGGATATTTAAATCGTGGCGGCGACCCATTCTCCATGTCTATTCAGGATTTGTCCGGCCAGTTTGCCTTGGACTTAGGGTTGACGGGTGCGCCTGAGACTTTCACTGTCGATGGTGAAGGCGTTATTCGCCAGCACATTGTTGGTGAGATTAACGAGAGTAACTGGCAAGATCGTATTGAGCCTTGCTTAACGGTACTCAATGATGCCAATGATAATAACGTCAGTCCAGATGCGATTCAGGTTGAAGAGGTGTGCAAATGATAGCCCGTTCAATAAAGGCCGTTACGATAAAAGTAGCGAGCTTAATACTTGCCTGTCTCCTAAGTGTGACCAGCTATGCGGCGATTGACGTCTATGATTTTGATTCTGTCCAACAAGAAGCACAATACCGAGGATTGATCGAAGAGCTACGTTGCCCGAAATGCCAAAACCAAAACTTGGCAGGTTCTGATGCGCCGATTGCCCAAGACTTAAAGCAAAAAGTCTATGATTTGATTAAAGACAGACGTAGTGATGGTGAGATTCGTGCTTATATGCAAGAGCGCTACGGCGATTTTATCAGCTACAAGCCGCCTGTACGTCCATCGACATGGATTTTATGGTTTTTTCCGCCATTGCTACTGATCGTATTATTGATAGGGTGGTTTTGGCAAAGCCGTCGCCGCCAGCTGGTAGCGAGCGGTCAGAGTAGAGTGACGGTAGATAATACCGCCTCGGAGCTGACTGCCGCCGAAAAAGCCGAACTTGATCGTCTGCTATCGCGTGCCAATAGCACCGATAATGACGCTCATGACACCACAAGCCCCGAGGACAAAAAATGACCATATTCTCTACTTTTGGCTTATTTATTGCCCTAAGCTTACTGATTGCCTTACTCCTTGCTGTTATTACCATCATGCCATGGCTGCGCGCCACGCGTACATCAGGCACTTCTGTGGACAACCAGCTACTAGATATCAACGTGGCGGTGTTTCGCGAGCGTCTGGCAGAGCTAAAAACAGACAAAGACAGTGGCACCATCGATGATGCTCACTACCAAAACCAAAAGCTTGAGCTTGAGCGTCAGCTATTGGATGCTCAGCGTGAAGTAACACCTATGGTCGCACCTGGTATCAAGAGCCGTTTGATTATCATGGTATGGGTGCCAGTACTTGCAGGATTGGCTTACTTTTTGGTTGGTGACCGTACACCGGTGTTTGACTTGTGGACAGCAGAAGATAAAGTTGCCCAAGTAGCCGATGATTTATTAACCGGTAAGATTGACCAGCCACCAGCTTGGGCGATTGAAGATGGTACGCAATTAATCAGCGCGATGCAGACCAACGTTTATCGTCATGCCGATGATCCTGATCGCTGGATGCGTTTGTCAGAGCTGTTTTTATCGCTTGAAGCTACCGACTCAGCGATTGAAGCTTTGTCACGCGCTTACCGTCTGTCACCAGACAATGAAGAGATTGCGACCACTTATGCGCAGATTAGCTTTTTTGCCAATAAAGGTCAGCTTGATGCCAGTAGCCGCCGTGTATTACAAGATGTCCTTGCCAAAAATCCACAGCATGAAGGTGCGCAGATGCTAATGGCAATGGGTGAGGCACGTGGTAGTAACTTTGCAGAAGCGCAAGGTTGGATTAAGCGTTTACGTGAGAGCATCGCTGCCAAACCAGGTGACCATAGTAAAGCGCTAGCGAGCCTTGATGAGCTAAGTGCTAATGTCATCGCGCAAGAGCAGCAAGCCGCGCAAGGTATCGAAGTTACCGTCTCTATTGATGCGAGTCTATTACCATTGGTTAAAGCCAATGATGTGTTGTTTGTAGCGATACGTGATGTGAAAGGGGGCCCTCCGTTTGCCGCCAAACGTTTACCTATTAGTATCATCAAGCAAGGTAAAGCCAGTATCCGTTTAAGCGATCTTGATGCGATGATGCCAGAACGCACGTTACAATCTGCCCGTAGCGACAAAACTCAGTTAGCAGTCGTTGCTCGTGTTAGCCATAGTGGGACTGCGTCCGCAGAGTCGGGTGATCTATCAGGTAACCCAGTAGTGATTAGCGCTGAACAGACTCAAGTTAATATTGAAATCAATCAACAGATCCCTTAACAAATGATTATTACAGTAAGTTTCATAATACTAGAACCGTATGTAGGACAGCTTTTGAAAGTGGTGCTATCAATAGCTGTATAACCTATTAGTAAAGAAGTAAAAAACGGCTATGGTGTTTTGCTAGTGAAATAATTGGACGGATGACTATAGAAAGTCTTGATTAAACATAACAGACAGCTCATTTTCAGCTTCCCGCAGAAGAGGTATATGGCTTAATAACTCTACTAAAGACTTTTTAACAGTGGGACCATGAGTAAATACGGTGGCAAAGGTTTGCTTGCTGCTCACTATTTAGAATTAGTACCGCACAGGCAACCATGCCTCGAATGAATTCTTAGTTATCTATCCCTATCTGAGTATCCCGCGTTTCAGCTATGGTCCGCGTAGCTTGTTTTTACATCAGTATTGTTAGCTCTAGCAGTGATAATGAATATATTCACTGTCAGATAACTTTGGTTTAATTTAAAACAGAATCATGACGTTTTGGACAATCATCACTACGCCACTAATGACCATTAATAGGATCAGCATCACTCTAAACTGCTTGATATTCATACCTGCTAAAAAGCGCTTACCAATGATGTTGCCAACCACAGCACCAAGCCCTAAAGCAAAGCCATAAATCCAAAGATTGGCAGTCAATACGCCAAAAAAAGTATAACTACCAATCTGAGCCAATCCTACAAAGAATGAATTAGCTGTTTTAGTAGCGATTAAATCTTCTTTTTGTAATCCCGTATTCATATAGAAAGGATTGAGCACAGGACCCAAACCGCCGACGAGTGTGCTAATGAACGCCGTAATAAAACCTAAAGGCACAAACCCCAGTTTAGGCATATTAAAAGATTTTTCTACTTTGCCAAAACGATACTGCAAGACGGTAGATATCAAAAATGCACCCACTAATAACTGAATCCAGCTCCCATCAAGACGGCTAAATAATAATGCAGCTAACCACGCACCAACGATAGCGCTTGGCGCATAATACTTTATTAGCGACCAGTCGATATGATGCCAAAATAAATAAAGACGTGAAGGGCGACTAATGAAATTACCTAAATTAATCACGGGTGGCGCAGCCGAGATCCCTATCAGCGCAGAGGTGACAGGTATAAGTAAAAGTGCACCGCCACCTCCTGATATGGTGGAAATCACAAAAGCAATCATACCCGCCAAAAACAGCCCTGCAAGATGCCAATTAGGAATTGCTTGTAAAATATCGAGCACGGTTAAGCTCCAACATTAACAGAAGGGAACGAGATTGTTTTAGAGCTATATCCTATCTAAAGTCACCATAAAACGTTACCTGAAGAGCAAGATGCCAAGCGTGCCAAAAATGAGCTCATACAGTTTGCTACTGATCATGGTCATAAACTTGCTGCGTTCTACGTAGAGAATGGGTCAGGGGCAAAGCTAGTACATCCAAAGCTGATAGCTATCATAACCCTAGTTCGGGATAAGCCACATTGTAACTCATTGATACTATTTACAATGTGGCTACCTGTCCCTGCTGAGGCATGTTTTTGATGGTGGGTTTATAGGGAAACCAGCAATAAGCAATCAACCCTGACAGCAAGTTTGTGATAAACCCCGTGACACTACGATGGCGTGAGTGTTCGATTTGGCACAAGTTTTTAAGCTCTCCAAACACCGTTTCAACCAAAGAGCGATGATTGAGTAGTGCCTCATCCATAGGCTCAAGTAATTGGGGTTTCATATTACGCCGAAGTTTGGTGATCAACATGGTATCACTGTGTTTTGTGAGCCACTCGTTTAGTGCTTTACTGATATAGCCTCTATCCCCAAACACCTTGCCAAACACAGACGTTGCCATATCCTTAACAGGCACTCTGTCATCGATATTACCCGCAGTGACTTTAACAGATAAAAGCTCGCCCTTATGATTGATAATGGCGTGCAGCTTAAAGCCGTAAAACTAGCCCATACTACCTTTATCTCTTTGCGCCATACTCTCAAAGACTTTATGACGGTAGATACGCTTGTTATGACAAACTGCTATCTTGGTTGAATCAATATAGCTGATACCCGTACAGTCGCCCATCATGCTTTGCAAGTAGGCACATAATGGCATGATACTGCGTGGTATCAGCTCTATAAACCGTGAATAACTGGGCAAGTTTGGAAACTCCCGCTTCATCATGCCAAGCATGTGATGGTAGTAAAAAGACTTAAACTGTCGATACCGCAGTTGATGAAACAGTACCAAGATGGTCATAATCTCTGCTACACTTATCTTGCATGCTCTTAGCCGTTGACGGCCCGTTGCGATTAAATGAGCGTCAAACTCAGGTTTGAATTGCTAATAAAAGTCGTCAATATGGCAGTATAGTTCGGTTAGGTTGTCCATGTAAGAAGTCCTTGTTGTGAAGTTTGTCTTGGTAAACTTACTTTAGCAACTTTGGACTTCTTTTTTTATCTTTTTTTTGAGCGCTTATCCCGAACTGGGGTTATCATAACTAAAGAAGCGAAGTAATACTCAAATACTCAAATACTCAAATACTCAAATACTCAAATACTCAAATACTCAAATACTCAAATACTCAAATACTCAAATACTCAAAATCATTTTGACTATCTGTATCAAGGCTTGTCAAATTACAATGGTCTGTTATCAGCAGTTCCTTTTATACAGTCTGTTTTAAGTAGTTTATTAGCGTAAATAGGGTCAAGAAAAATATTGATTACGTTTTAGGCTATGGTATTTCAGCCGAATCTCTTATAGCCGAATCATCATCGCAACGATGATATTTATACCAGCTTAATCGTCAAGGTAGACATCCCTGCATATAGCAGGGTCTGTTCTACCTATTCAATTCATCTGTCTCATCTTTAAAGGTCTCTACAACGACAGCAAAAATGTCATCCCAAACCTCATCATTTGTTAAAAACGGATAATCCTTAAGTAGCTTATTACTTTTAGCACCTTTATTTTGTAGCATGCTGCGAATGATTCTATCGGCATAGCTGTTGGGCATCTCAATAATCTCTTTCATCGCCAGTCGTGCATGGTCATGCTTTCTTAGGTACTGTGACTCGTTATGCATCTCTTTTTCAATAACATGAGCAATGAGTCCTGATAAGTACTGAACGTGAGGCGTTAGATCCATAAAGCGCCATGCAGGTTGAATGAGGTGAGTGTTTTCAAAATTTAAGTTTGAGCGAATACCATCAGGGTAAGTAACTGCCTTTTTATCAAAGCTGTAATGATCACGGATTTGCTTCATAAGCGGCACAGAGACACGGTCTAAAATTTTGTCATAGGCATGACGGTCTGAGGGATGCTCAGCAATGGCTTGTGATATAGGTAGGATAATCGGCTCATGAATGACCTGGTCTCGCCTGAGGACGTCATTAATTAAGAAGCGATGTACACGGCCATTGCCATCCGCCAGCGGATGAATATATACAAAAGCAAAGGAGGCAACCGCACTACGCATCAGTGCTGATTGTCCCTCAGTCTTTTCCATAAATGCCTGTAACCCTTTGAGCTTGTTAGCAATGTCATCAGCAGGTGGCGCAATATAGTGCACAATCTCTTTAAAGCCATTGACCTGAGTATGCGACACAAAAACTGGTGATTGACGGACACCATACTGCTGGATAACTGTTTTGCTACCGAGTATCTCTTGTTGCAACTCTGCTAGTGATTCAGGGTCAAGCGGAATGTCGCCGGTGCCGGTACGTCGTGCCATCACATCGGCAAAACGTTCAATACGTTTTAACTCTTTTCCCTCACCTTCTATAGTAAAGCTGGCTTTACTCTCTCGTAGTGTCATCCATACGGAGGCGCGCATCAGTAAGTCTTGCCCAAATTCATCGTTAAGTTTGTCAACCATCATGGCAATATCGAGTGCAGCTGCTTGCGTAAAGGCCTCTGTTTTCACCAGTATCGGACAGAAATGACGCGTTCCTGCTAGATTGTCATTGATACGCCAGCGAGCGTTCTTGATGACCTGCGAAGGACTTGAAGTAACCAATTTCTTGGTATCCAAAGCATCCACATAGTTACCGCCTATATTACTCGGTACCTCTAAACGCTTATCCATAAGCCATTCATATAAGAAAGCCATTCTACGGGCATAGCTACCTGTCGGCTCAGCGTTTACCCATGCTTGTACGTCATCAGCACCTACCTGCTCAAATAGACGAACCAGTAACTCTAAATTCAGCACTTCATGACGCATGTGAAACTGTAAGTGCGCAATGATAGTGTCCAGTGGACGCGCGGTTTCCTGATAAGCGTTATGAATGACGTCACCGTCTTTATAGGTTTGTCTGCGCCCACCGATACTGCTGCTGACATATAAAGGGGAAACCAGCTCGATGCTGGCATAACGGATAAGCCATGCTGCGCCAATAGGGTCTGAGGTAGGGGTATTCATTATGAGTGGCTCAAGCGATTATAGATAAGCCATTTTGCAGAAAAGCGATTATGAATGCAATATAATGATTATAATGAAGCCTCATTGCATTAAATCGATTTTTATATGACGCTGTGATGTCTTTAGATAAAGATCGAAGGGCGTTTTAAGTGGGCATAATTGAACGAAATTGAATGATGAAAATACACCGTTCTTAACACAGCTACGTAGTAATAGAGTACCTATTTCTGCAAATAAAGCCTTCTTGCCTCGCGTGTAAAGCCTTATATATCAGCTGTTTATGAACAAAAATAAAATAAAATACCTCAGCTATGAGCCTGGCTTTAACACCCGGTAAACAGTAGCTACGCCAACACCAACTGCCTTAGCGATTTCCTCTTTTGTCATATTGCCTTGACTGTCTAATTCTCTAATACGATTGTGTTTCGTTGTATTAGGCTTCTTACCGGAGGGCTTATAGCCACTGTTAGCCAATCCCTGCTTGATACGCTCTCTACGCTTGTCGTTATCAAGCTTTGCCATCGTTGCTAATAAGTCGATCAGCATATGGTTAATCACTGTTAGGATCTCACCTGTCATGCCATTATTAACTGTATGCGTCGTTGGTAGATCAGCCACCACTAATCGTAAGCCCTTGTCTTTGATGCGCTGCTTTAGAATTGCAAAATCATCTTGAGATAGCCGGCTTAATCTATCCACGCTTTCAACCAGCAGAATATCGTCTTCCTCAGCGTCATTGAGTAACAGAGTGAGTGCTGGTCTATCAAGCTTCGTACCACTGAAATGCTCAACGTACTCAACATGGTTATCATCATAGCTTTGGCTAAAGCGAATCAAGTCAGACAAGGCTCTCTTAGCGTCTTGATCCTTAGTGCTGGCTCTCACATAAATACGAATGGTCATAACGCCACCTATATTATTTAGACTTAATAATCAATGTTTATTGATAATAATAAGATGTTACTATCATTTAATATTAATAACAAGTCTAATGATAGATATATTATCGTTTAGAGGTTTTATTTTTTAGGTATAGGCTAATGATAGGAAAAAAGCACAGCAGCCAGTCTTATAATTCAAAAGTCTGTTATAGATGGTTCCATGCTAACAGTCTGCTTTAAGTAGTCTGTTAATAGGTTTGAAAGGTAAAATAACTGGTTTCCTTGGGGTATACCCTACGATAACAGGAAATCCATCGCGGATGACAAAACCTGTTTAGCTTTTAAACAAGACGGGTTTGTCGATAGTATGTAAGATAAGTTGGAAAAGTAACTAGAGTGTAAGACTATTCATACTGGGTCTGAATCAAAGTTTTATTGTGATTAATTTCTGCTCAATATTATTCATTTGTCGCCATGATGAGTGATGGCGGCTTGTAATTTAGTTAGGAAAAATAATCTTGAGTAATAATATACGTTTGTATCATTTGTATCATTTGTATCATTTGTAGCAGAGCTTGTTCTAGGCTTCTTTACTTACACTTTTCTGTAAGTTATTTTTTAGTAAATGATCGAATATAAATGGGCCAAAAGGTAAGAGTGAGCCGAGTACGCCCGCAGGTATTGCCCAAAGAGGCATTTTCATTTTGATAGCTGAGCCTATAAGTATTATGATATAGGTAATAAACAAAATACCGTGTGCCATACCGATGTATTTCACACCTTCTGGAATATCCAGCATATATTTTAGTGGCATGGCGATGAAGAGCAATAATAAGAAAGAGGTGCCTTCTAGGTAGCCTATAAGGGTAAGACTTTTTAACGCGGTCTCTTGTTTTTTTCTAAGGCTGTGAATTTTTTCAATAGTTGGCTGAGCCTGTGACACTATATTTTCCTTTTGTTATTATCAATAAAGAATTTATGGATTATTCAATGTCTCTATAATAATGGCTCTACGCAGAGCTTTTAAGTATTGGGTTTTAAGACCTAAAATGAGTGAGTACCTATACCAGTCATACATTACCTTCCAGTTCACATTTTATAAACATACTCAAGTATAAAAAGTATTTTTCCGTATAGAGTGACTACGACGCTAGTTCATTTTGTTTGTGATAATCGGCATCAATGTGCTTATTTATTACGCTTACTTTCTAAAAATATCATGTCAATTATAATCAATGCGACACCGACACAGACACCTATATCTGCAACATTGAAAATAGGATAATTCCAGACATCAGCATAATGCACATGGATAAAGTCAACCACTTTACCAATTCTTAAACGATCGATTAAGTTGCCAATCGCACCACCGAGCATTAAGGCTAACCCCATGGACAATAGCTTGGCTGCACGTGGCGCTTTGATTAAATAAACCGTTAAAAAGATAGCCATTACAAAAGCTAAGCCTGAGAAAAACCATTTCTGCCAACCGCCAGCGTCGGCTAAAAAGCTAAATGCTGCCCCATAGTTATAAGCGAGTGTCCAGTTGAGAAATGGTTCAATGACCGGTACGGGGTCATTGAACGCTAATTTGGTTTGGGCCAACCACTTAGTCCATTGATCAAGTATTAATACCATTATCGCCAACAAATACCAGATAAAAGCGCGACTGCCATTGGCAACCATTTTTGGCATTTTATTCAACTTACCTTTAGGTGTTATCGAGTTGCCTGAGGTTACGTACATAGCTTTAGGCGTATGATTCATGGTTTTAGAGTCAATTGATTGATGAGTACTACTCACAGCTATAGGTACTTTATTGTCAGCAATATTAGTACTAGCCGATTCAACGCTATTCAATTTAGTACTATCTAATCTGTCGGTAGATTCAGTCATAGTTGTTTTCTTTATCTGTGTTTATACAATGAACAATGTTAAACGTATATGTTTTTAGTATACGACTATTAATAGCGCCACTTTTAAAAACGGCTCCACTTACCGCTCTGGTATTATGAAACTTACGGTAATAATTTTTTATTAGGGAATCTGTTGATTGATTTCAATATTAACCTGAGTCTGTTCAGCACTAATCACTATCGGATTACCCGATAAGTCGCCTGACTCTGCTATGGCATTACCGCTATGACTAATACGAGCAACGACTGCTAACTGAGTTTTGTCACTACGAGCTGAATTTAACGTGCGATCTGGCATCATCGCATCAAGATTGCTTAAGCGGATACTGGCCTCACCTTGCTCAATAACACTAATGGGTAAACGTTTGGCGGCAAACGGTGGACCTCCTTTAACGTCACGTATCGCAACAAACAACACATCATCAGCTTTCACTAACGGTAATAAATTAGCGTTAATTTTCACTGTCACGTCAATACCTTCTAGCGCTTGCTTTTCTTGCGTGCTAACGTAGTTGCTTAACTCATCTAAGCTTGCTAAAGCTTTAGTATGATCACCTGGTTTGGCCACAATGCTGCCTTGTAAGCGTTTAATCCAACCTTGCGCTTGGGCAAAGTTACTACTACGAGTCTCACCCATTGCCATGAGCATTTGAGCCCGTTCATGCTGCGGATTCTTAGCTAATATAGCTTGTAATACACGGCGAATATTGGCGTCTAACTGACCTTCATTAACGAAAAAGCTAGTCTGAGCATAAGTGGTGGCGATTTCTTCATTTTCAGGAGCTAAACGATAGGCACGAGATAAGGCTTCCAGCGCAGAATCAGTTGCCTCCATAGATAAGAAAAGCTCGGATAGGCGCATCCAGCGATTAGGATCATCAGCATTACGATGAACATTGGTTTGCATGGCGCTAATCAGTTGACGACCATCTTCAAACGCCCATGATGGCGGCTTGTCAATTTTAGCTGTCAATAGGTCGTCAGCCACTTGTCCTACTTTGTCCTCAGCTGTCCACAAATCAAACACGGGCGTACGATTGCCTATTAGTAAATACGCCATTGCAGCCAATATTGGGATCCAAGCTGCGACAATTAAACGGCTTTTGACATCAGGGGTGACCATAGGTGTTATCTGACGCTGCGCATCTAATAGCTGACGCTCAAGCTCCAGCTTTTGATTTTGATAATGGCTATTATTAATAGTACCGCTGTCTTTATCTGTTTGTAGCTCAGCTAAACGTTCGCGAAATACTGCAACATTAATATCTAGCAGTTGATTGTCTATTGGTTTGGACTGCAAACGCGGTGCTCGTAGCCATGGCATAATAGCAATCAGCGCAAATATAAGAGCAATCAGCAAGCTTAGAGTTACAAATAAGCCAAAAGTAGAAAATAGAGTCATTTTTTGTCCTCTAGGCTAGTAATGTCGTGGTCGACACTCTCAGCTTGCGATAATAGACGATCAAGCTCAGCCTTTTCCGTAGAGGTCAAGGCAGCAGTACTGTTCACTGTGACGCCGCTTTGACCACGGGCAACAACTTGGCGACGCTTACTTTGCCAAAACCAACCAATAATTAAGACGAGCAATAATAGTGGTGGAAAAAACCATAGGATCCATGTTGATGGTCGCATAGGCGGCTTGTAGCTAATAAAGTCACCGTAGCGCTCTTGCATATAGACGCGTATTTCAGCATCACTACGTCTATCTTTAATTAAATCATAGACTTTTTGCTTTAGATCCTGTGCAATCGGTGCATCAGAGGCTGCAAGGTTTTGATTTTGGCATTTTGGGCAGCGAAACTCTTCTATTAATCCACGATACTGAGCTTCTTGCTGTGGTGAGTCAAAATCGTATACGTCAATAGCTGCGTTTGCCGTCATGTTAAGCAGACACGCTAGTATTAAGCTTGCTAGTTTTAAAACTATATTGGGTTTTAGTTGAGGAGCTCTTATTCGAATAACGTTCATTTGCACATCTCCTCAACCTGAATGAGATCAGGACTATCGTTGTTCTTATTAGCCTCATTAAGTACGGTCAGGCACGGCTTAACACGCTGTTGCCAATTGGCTTCATTAACCTCACCAACAATATGCTGACGAATGATGCCATCTCCATCCACAACAAAGGTTTCGGGCGCACCAGTTATGCCTAAGTCTAGAGCAAACTGACCCAATGAATCCTGAATAGACATAGAAAATGGATCACCGCCTCGGTTTAAGTAACTGAGCGCATTACCAATCTCATCCTTATAATTCACACCA
The DNA here is from genome assembly GCF_002836715.1 of Psychrobacter sp. 4Dc. Taxonomy (GTDB): domain Bacteria; phylum Pseudomonadota; class Gammaproteobacteria; order Pseudomonadales; family Moraxellaceae; genus Psychrobacter. Next base: position 22,187 of record NZ_CM009116.1, on the reverse strand, counting down.
ACGATATCAACGCCGCGCTCTTCTAGTTGCATTAAAAACGGATGCTCAATAACGCAAGTTGGGCACCATGAGCCCCAAACATTAAGTAAAAACGGCTTATCCGGCAAATTATCATTGGTGATAGTACGGGTAGTATCTGCTAATAACGGCAGCTCAAAGGTAGGAACCGGACGCTCAAGAGCGGTATTGGTCACAATGTCTGTTGGTTTACCTAAGCGCATGTACAATATAACTACCAAACCAAAAAAGAGGATAAGCGGAATTAAGAACCATAGCTTCGTCTGCTTTTTTTTCATTGTCTTTGGGTTACGCTGCTTACTGTTTTGGCTATCTTTTTGCTCAGGAGTATTATTCGACATAGTCATTTATTTCTCCTTTAGTGTCGACATCGTCGATGCTGAGATTGCCTGTTCAATAGCTACCTCATTGACTCCATCAGTAGCCAGATCACCAGTAACTAGCAATGGAGCTTTAACTTTTTTGATGCGGTATCGTTTATCAAGCATGCTAATTAATCCACCTAGAGCCATGATAATTGCCCCTAACCAAATCCAGCGAATTAATGGTTTTACATAAATCCTTAATGCCCATTGGTTACTACCATCGGCAATAGGTTCGCCCAGTGCGACATAAACATCGCGCATAAGATTGGGGTCAATAGCGGCCTCAGTTGTTGGCATAGTGCTGATAATATACGTACGTTTTTCAGGATATAGCGTTGCCACTTCTTGGCCATTCTTAGTCACTACAACCTCAGCTTGCGTTGCATCAAAGTTACTCCCCTTTATTTCAAAAAATTCAGTTACTTCAAAATCGTAACCTTGAACATTGACTGTATCGCCAATACCCATTGCTACGTCACGCTCAATACTCAAGCTACTAGTAAAGGCTATGCCAATGACAGCAACCAATACGCCAATATGAGCAGTCTGTTGACCCCAATAGCTCAGACGCAACTGCCGCAAACCGTTAAAAAGATTAGGCGCATTCTTAGTTTTATCTTTAAAATCAACTGCCATCCATAGCAGTACCCAAAAGCTAACGGCTAAAGTCACACCAATATTAAGCATAGACGATGGATTAACAAAGTAAGTAATAATGGCGGCTAATACTAAGCTACTAACGGCGATGACCATGCCTATACCCAGTAGTGGACGGGTGTCTTTTTTCCAGCGAATATTTGAGCCCATACCCATAGCTATTAATAACAGCCACGTTAAAGGTACAAATAATGCATTAAAATAAGGAGGGCCGACGGACACTTGTCCTAAACCAAAGGCATCAGCGATAATAGGATAGAGGGTGCCGAGCAACACCACTAAGGTTGCAATCAAAATGATGGCGTTGTTGATCACTAAAAAGGACTCACGTGAAATCAGCTGATATTGACTTTCAACGGTTAAACGCCAACCGCGAACGGCAAACATCAATAGACCACTACCGATGATAATGCCAAGAATAGCTAAGATAACCAAACCACGCGTCGGATCAGCGGCAAACGAATGCACTGAGGTAAGGACTCCAGAGCGTACCAGGAACGTGCCAAGCAAGCTTAAGGCAAAGGCGAAAATAGCCAGCATGATGGTCCATGCTTTAAACACCCCGCGCTTTTCAGTGACTGCTAATGAATGCAGCAATGCTAAGCCGACAAGCCAAGGCATAAACGAGGCGTTCTCTACCGGATCCCAAAACCACCAACCGCCCCAGCCAAGCTCGTAGTAGGCCCACCACGAGCCCAGTGCAATACCAATGGTCAAAAATCCCCAAGCCGCCAGCGCCCATGGACGTGACCAGCGTGTCCAAGCAGCATCTAAACGCCCTTCCCACAATGCCGCCATACAAAATGCAAAAGGCACTACCATACCCACATAGCCCATATATAACATGGGCGGATGAATAATCAGACCGAAATCTTGTAGGACAGGATTTAAATCAGCGCCATCGACCGCTAGATTGGGTAAGGTACGCTCAAACGGTGACGAGGTAAATATCAGCATTGTTAGCATCATTAACTGTACACCGGCCAAAATAACTAATACCCGCGCACGCATTGATAACGGCAAGCCGCGACTAAAGTATGATACCAGTGCACACCATGTGGCCATGATGGTCATCCATAGCAGCAAAGAGCCCTCGTGTCCGCCCCATGTCGCCGATAACTTATAGTACCAAGGCAACAGCGTATTGGAATGCTGCGCGACGTAACTGAGGCTAAAATCATTATAATAAAAACCTGCTATCAAAGCGCCAAATGACGTTATCATGGCGGCAAACTGTGCCCAAGCTAAGCTAGGGGCTAGTCGTTGCCAAGCAACTTGGTTACGAATAACACCAATAGTTGGCAGAATTACCTGCAATAACGCCAATACAAAAGCGGTAAGCAAGGCAAAATAGCCCAATTCTGTAATCAACATACGGTCTAACCTTATTTACTCTAATGCGGTTGCAGTTTACTGTAGCGGTGGAATTTTTATTATTAGAACCCACCCCCGAAATCTGCTGCTATCTCTAGTTTTTAATTGATTTCGAAGGGTTTTATTTAACTACTTTAGGCGGAGTTACCAGTGGAGGCGCGCCTTTAAAGCGCAGTAAACGTAACGCATTGAGAGTAACGAGCACTGTTGCTCCAGCATCAGCTAGAACCGCAATCCATAGTCCAGTAATGCCGAATACGGTCGTGATCAGAAAGACGCCTTTGAGACCTAAAGCGAAAATGACGTTCTGATGAATGTTGCGCATGGTGGCACGCGAAAGTGCAATCAGATGGGCCATGTCTGTAACACGACTTTTTAATAATGCGATATCGGCCGTCTCAATGGCCACATCGGTACCACCACCCATCGCGATGCCAACATCAGCGGTTGCTAGTGCTGGCGCATCGTTAATACCATCACCCACCATCGCTATTTTTCTGTTATTCTTCATCTCGTTAAGCAAGCGCAGTTTGTCCTCAGGCAACAGCTCAGCTTCCCATTCCACGTCTAAATTACTGGCAAGTGCTTGAGCGGTTAAGCGGTTGTCGCCTGTTAGCATGACGGAGCGCACACCCATCGCTTTAAGTTGAGCCACACCTTCATGAGCGTCGTCTCGTAACTCGTCTCTTAGTGCGACCAATCCAAGCACTTCTCGACTTTGCTCATCGAAAAGAACTGAGACGGTCTTGCCCTCATTTTGCAGCGCCTCGATTTGTGCCTGTTGCTCGGCTGAAATTGATGCCTCATCTGCGGCATAAACAGGCGAACCGATAGCTAGCGCGCGCCCAGCGATAGTTGCGTGTACCGCTTTACCCGCAGTAGCAGAAGCTTTAGAAGCCACAGGTATGACAACTTTGGCGGCTTTGGCATGACTGACAATAGCTTCAGCAAGCGGGTGACTAGAACCTGTCTCCACACTGGCAAAGAGCGCCAATACCTTATCTTTACCTTGAGAACCCTGATCCTGAGAATCCTGACCTTGAACACTTGAATACTCTTGTGTAATGTCAACAACATCGGTCACGCGTGGTTTGCCTTCAGTTAAAGTGCCTGTCTTGTCAAAAGCGACTGTCTTCACTTGGCCGATGGTTTCTAAAGCACTACCGCCCTTGATCAGCAAGCCGCGGCGCGCACCGACCGCTAGACCAGAGGCGATAGCAGCTGGTGTTGAGAGCACAAGAGCACAAGGACAAGCGATCAATAATAAGGCTAGACCTCGATATAACCAAGTTGACCAATCTCCGCCCATGGTTAACGGTGGGACGATGATAATTAGGGCGGCAATAGCCATCACAGCCGGTGTATAGTAACGACTGAATTTCTCAATAAAACGGGCAGTGGGTGCTTTGGAAGCTTGCGCTTGCTCTACCAAATCAATAATGCGCGAAATAGTGTTATCGGCGGCTGTCTTTTCTACGCGCACTTGGAGCACACCATCGATGTTAATTGACCCTGCAAATACATTGTCACCCATCGTCTTGGCAACAGGAACAGACTCTCCCGTCACGGGCGAATCATCAAGGCTGGACGCACCTTGAACAATGGAACCATCAGCAGATACCCTATCTCCAGGACGCACCAGCACAAGGTCATTCACTTGTAGTGAAGTCGCTGGAACGTTACGCTGCCCACCTTGAGCATCAAGTAAAATCGCACTTTTCGGAACCAGCGATGATAAGGCTCTGATGCCAGCGCGAGCGCGATCAGCAGCGATACTCTCAAACAGTTCACCGATTGAGAACAAAAAGACAACCGCTGCGGCCTCTTCAGCTTCACCAATGATAAGTGCGCCAAGCACGGCGACGGACATCAGCGTTTCAATTGAAAAGAATGAACCTGTTTTAGCCAGTGCTAAGGCTTTGCGTGCAAATGGAAAAACGCCTACAATCACAGCGATGGCAAACACCCATATCCCATAAGCGGGGAACAGTAGTGACAGTGCATAAGCGCTGCCCATCAAAATACCGAGACCAACAACCTGTTTGCCTTTTTGAGTTTGCCACCACCGCTTATCCTGCGGAGCCATCTGATTGTCGCTGTCAATATCAATAGCCGATACAGTTTGTTGACCAGTATTGGCAGATATACCGAACCCTAGGCTTTTGATGGTTTTTTCAATATCACTAGCCTGAGTCGGCGCATCAGGGGCCAAGCTTAGCTCTAGCGTTTCTGTAGCAAAATTTAGCTCAACATCAGAAACCCCAGGCATACGTTTCAAAGCTGTTTCAATCTTGCCGATGCAACTGGCACAGTCCATACCTTCAATATGATATTTCATAATAATTTACCCTTTGAATAATGGTATTATGAACCCTCTAGTGGCTTTAGAGTCAAGGTTGTCTATCTACAGTTTTGTAAATTCAATTTCTCTAGCGCCAGTCTTTACAGCCACTTTAATTATTTAAATCATAGAGGTTATTATGACAATCAAAATTGGTGAGCTCGCTAAACGCACAGGTGCCACAGTGGAAACCATTCGCTATTACGAAAAGGAGCACTTATTACCTGAGCCTTCTCGCAGCGCAGGGAATTATCGTTTATATAATGAAGAGCACATTGAGCGTCTACAATTTATCCTACACTGCCGTACGCTTGACATGGCTCTAGACGAAGTACGAATCTTACTTGAGTTTTGGGAGGAACCTGATAAAGACTGTGGTGATGTGAGCTCCTTACTAGATAAGCAAATTTATGCTGTAGAAATACGAATGGAAGAACTGATGCACTTAAAGCAGCACTTGACTGTTTTGCGCCAGAAATGTGCAAGTAGTGCACCAGCGGTATCATGTGGGATATTAAAGGCTCTTGCCGATAATTCTTGTCATGAGTAATGATATTAGTAGTGTTCATTTCTGACTGATCAAATCATGAAAGGTTAAATACACCCTGATGTTAAGCACAAAAAAACCCAGCAATGATATTAAGATCACTACTGGGGTTGGAGGAAATAATAACTATGTTGTGCTGACTTATCAGGTCTTATTTATCATTCATAGCAAGGTAGATATTTCGATCTGATGCGGATGCGTCATCCACGTATTTTGAATCACGCCATGTGGTATAAGCATAGACACCACTGTATGGGCTGATGCTGTTCTGACGGAAATCAGAAATCCAGTTTTCGCCATCAAAGATTTGGATATGGCCATGTGGACGCTTTGATGAGCGATCATAGACAATAACATCACCTACTTGGGTTGGCATATCATTACTGATTTTGCTAAAACCTGCTTTATCAAGCGTGCCACGAGTGGCGTACTGATAGGCTGAAGGATTGGGGGTGAACTCATAACCTGCTGATTGTAGTGCTTTACGTACGTAACGGGCACAGTATCCAGAGCTACCAGATAGAGCCACTCGTGAAGCACGAGCAGCAGCGATAGCGGGGGCTGAATTGCTATCAGGAACTGTATTGACTTGCTGCTGTTGTTTTTCAGCGTATAAGCGGCTGTTTAATGATGAAAGCCGACTCTCTTTTTGCTTAGCCTGCGCACTTAGGTTGCTAATAGCTTGACTGATTTCGTCATTACTAGAAACATAAGCACCACTGCTAGTGCTATAGATGTTTTTTGATGAACCGTAGTTTGATGCCACAGAAGTATTGGTGATGGTATTATTTGTTTGAGAGATTGTGATAGCAGCACCACTCGTTTGTGCTATGCCCATACCCAGTACTGACAAAATCAATAAAGCCTGTTTCATAAATCTAATACCTACGGTTAATTCAAAATGGTCTGTTATCAACAACAGCGCAGTCAATTAAATTTCAACAACTCAAGTATATATACGTCATAGTGACTGATACTTCTGCTGCATATTATTCATATAAAAAATGATTATTGGCGATCACAGCACATCATTGAAGTCTTACGAAGCTGTTGCAAATCAAGCTGCTGGCCAAAACACAAAGCCGACTTTAGCATAGGCTGTTTAGCCTGTCATCACCCTTAAAAACCCCAAAAATACTTTTTTGATGTTGAAAAAATTGCTAATATTCCACATTTTACAATGTAAGTTTGTGTAACATATACAGAATATAGCTGACTAAATTGACAACAATTTCTACTGTTTTATAAGCAAAAAAACGTCTGAGGGTTAAATCTAAATTATAGATTTAACCCTCAGACGTTTTTTTATTGGATGAAGTAATTACCCTATATAGGGTCTAACTAATTATTAAGATAATATAATAATTTATAATATTAATATAGATGTTAATTCCCTACTGGCTTATGTAATATTACGTAATTGTTTCGATACATCCTGTATATTCTTGTATTAACCCTTAATTATTTATCTATTTTAAGGGTTAATAACCGATAAATCCGCTTACATTGTCATCAAAAGTTACAAATTCAAAGTTATTTTTGCTTTTAAAGTCGCAATAGCTAATGATTTTTTTGATGAAGAATCATTTTATAAGCAATAGAACAGTCTTATACCTGCCTCATTTACTTTTAACGCTAACACTATAATCAAAGTATTCTTAACTGCTAACACACTATAATTGCTGCTCTACCGATTCAATATCAGCATAAACTTGGGTCGTCCCGTCTTTATTGAGCTGCATAACCTGATAGGGCATGAATTTATTTTGATACTCCATACCTGGGCTACCAACAGGCATGCCAGGTACGGCAAGACCCATAGCTTGTACTGGCGGATTTTCTAAGAACTGCGCCATATACTTAGCAGGTACATGACCTTCAAAGACGTAATCATCAGTAGTGACTACAGTATGGCAAGAACGCATCTCAGTTGGAACGCTGTAGCGCTCTTTAAATACGGCTAAGTCCGCAACATCTTGCGCGGTTGCACTTAGACCATTATCTTCTGCATGACTTATCCATTCTTTACAGCAGCCGCAATTGGCATCTTTATAGACCGTAGCTGAGACGTTTTTTAGTAGGTCTGGTTTACTTACTGACCTTGTCATCATGTGAGCACTTTTAGCGTTTGGTTCATCTTCCTTTAAAGTGATAGCTGTTGCATTTTCGGTTGTTACTGATGTTGTGTTTGCATCAGATACGCCACTACTCGGTTGGCTACAAGCAAATAGTGATGAGGCGGCAAGTAACACCAGCGTACCACGCAACCCCTTAGACAGATGACGATTGAATATAAGACTGGATTTTATTTTTAAGGGGGTCATAGTGCTCTCTCATGTACTGTAGATATTGTGAGCTATAGAAGGTCAAGTAACACTTCATATCGTTTGGTAATGTAGCATAATAACCCATCAAACGGGGTACGTAAATTTATACATTGAGCAGTGCGGACTGGTATCATAAGCAGTTTTTATTTTGAAATGCTGCCTGTAGTATTAACGGGTCTATCTGAGTTTTGGATTTTGATTAAAAATTCAAGGCTCATAATTTTGGATAATTTGCGATGCACCTGTCTACTATTAGTCTACAAAAGCGTTTGAGTACTCACTTAAATCAATTACCGCTATGGCTTACGCTAGTAGCAGCATGGCTTGCAGGGGCTATTTTTTTATTTGCATTATCGCCTTATGGGTTCTGGCCGCTAGCAATAGTGTCACCAGCGATTTTATATGCGCTGTTGGTGCCAAATATGAGTGGTCGTCGCGCTTTTATTATCGGTGAAGCTTACGGTATGGGGCTATGGTGCGTCGGCGGCTTTTGGCTCTATACAGCTATCCATGATTATAGCGATACTCCAACGTGGCTCGCATTGATTATGATTGGATTGATGGGTCTCGGTATGGGACTGTTTCATGGATTTTTAGCACTAGCCTTTAACCGTATGGTAGGCAAACAACCCTTTTCATTTGCTGCTCTTTGGGTGCTACAAGAATGGTTAAAAACTTGGTTATTCACAGGCTTTCCGTGGCTGTTTGTTGGTTATGCGTTTACTGAAGAGTATTGGTTATCGTCCTTAGCACCCGTTGCTGGTGTTTTTGCCGTCTCTTTTGTTGCCATACTATTGGCTGCAAGTTTAGTAGAGCTACTGCTTCGGCGCAGTAGTTATGCCGTCGTTTCTGTACTGTTATTGGCCATTAGCACATCATTATGGCTGGTCAATCCGCAATGGACAAAACCTAAGGGCACACCTGATCTGTCAGTGTCATTGATTCAAGGTAATATTTCACAAGATATAAAGTGGCTGACTCAATATCAAGTAGAAACGCTAAAGATTTATGCGAAGTTAACGCGCACTGAGTGGGGACGTGATGTTGTGGTGTGGCCTGAATCATCTATTCCGATGTTTCAGGATGAGGCTGCGGGCTTTATTAGTGAAATGATAGAAATGGCTAATGCGACCAATACGACATGGATAACTGGTATCCCTTATAAGGATAAAGCGGCATTCAATGCCAGTACGGATAAGTATCCCCCATTTTACAATAGCGTGATTGCTCGAGGTGTAGAAGCGGAAGGCCTATACAAGAAGCAGCGTCTGGTGCCTTTTGGAGAGTATATTCCATTTGAAGGCGTGCTCGATATTTTCCCAAGTTTGGCCGGTAGTCAGGATATTAAGAGCTATAGTCGCGGTAGTGATCAGCAGTCACCGCTACAGGTGCGTGGACACAATATAGGGACGGCTATCTGTTATGAGGTAGCTTATCCAGATACCACGCGTAAAAATGCCATCGATACTGACTTTTTGTTGACGGTCTCTAACGATGCCTGGTTTGGCACTTCAGCAGGACCATTGCAACATTTGCAAATGGTACAAATGCGCGCGCTTGAGAACGGGCGCTGGTTTATTCGAGCGACCAATACTGGTGTTACCGCTATCATTAACCATAAAGGTCGTATTGTAGAACGCGCACCGCAGTTTGAGCGTACTGTACTACGTGGTGAGATACAGGCACGGGTTGGTAACACTCCCTTTATGCTTATGGGAAATTATCCTATCTTGATAATAATAACTCTGTTATTACTACTAAGCTATTTTGGCAAAGGTCTAACCACACTTAGAGGACGAGGGTAATAGTAAACTTAATTATAATAATTTAATCAGCGTAAGTTTTTTATTTTTTCTAGGTAACGTCCTAACGCACGTAAATATAAAAGTTTTAAACTATTGATCACATAAGAACTGATTGAAAAAATTATGTCGACATAAAGCACGCGCCTCATACTTAAAAAGAGATAGCTATATACGGTCTATCATCTTTTAGTTGATACTTTCATTTAATGCACGCGATTTTTGATTGTCATCTGCCTTAATACCAAATTCAATAGTTGCATGTTGTATATTCTGATGCGCCAAATCTTCCTTGATGTTTTCTTTCATAGTAATAGTCTCTTCAAACGTTATATCGGTCTTCGGTACAATATGAACTGTAAGAGCATTCTCAGTGGTACTCAAAGCCCAGATATGTAAATGATGAAAGTTTTGAATAAAATTATAGCTCTCTAAGATAGCAGTGATTTTACTGAGATCAACATTTTGAGGTACTCCGTCGATAGCAAGCTTGATACTCTCTTTTAGTAGACCCCAAGTCGATAACAGTATAACGACTGAAATAATCAAGCTAACTAGAGGATCAACGATATTCCAACTTGTATAGTAAATAATAATGCCCGAGATAACGACACCTACAGAGACCAATGCATCTACCATTAGATGCAAGAAAGCACCTTTGATATTAATATCGTCTTTTTGACCTTTGTAGAATGCAAAAGCAGAAACAGTATTTATAAATACACCTATTAGAGCTGTAATAATAATAACTTTTCCTGCAACTTCCGGTATCGTATCAAATCGACCCAAGGCCTCATACGCAATACCTATAACGATTGTAACTAACAATATGGCGTTAATAAGAGACGCCATTATAGAAGCTTTTTTGTAGCCATAGGTATAAAGCGTAGTAGATGCTTTCTGTGCTAATTTCATTCCAATTAACGAGATTATTAAACTGGCAACATCACTTAAGTTGTGGCTAGCGTCTGCGATTAAAGCTAATGAATTAGTTGAATAGCCCACTATAAACTCGATGAGCGTAAATGCAGAATTTAGACCAATCCCAATATAAAAAGCTTTATTCATATTTTTAGGGTCTGGAGCTTGATGACTGTGGTTATCTGAATTACTCATAATTTACCCTTGTTTAGGTTGCTGCATTTTATTAAAGGTAGAAAATAATTTTATTGCATATCTTCTATATTGCACAGTCAATATTGCTCTAATACCGTAGACACACTTATTGTTATCAATAAACTGAGCCACAACTGGATTGTATGTCCTATCTCTCCTTGGGCGAAAAAAGCGGCTTTTACTGTAATCTAACTGGCTTACGTAAGCTTCTTATTTTCACGTTCAAGCTCTTTAGTATGTGTAGCTTAGTCTTGAATGTTGGTTAGTATGGTTTCATTAGTGCGCTTTTTATGACATGACCACAATGTTCCAAAAGTAGATTCTATTTTCAGTACTATAACTTGAATGGTTGACCACATAGAGGTGTAATCGTTTAATGCTTCAATCAGCATGCGAACGGCGCGTTTTTTAATCTCAGGAGTGTAGGTTTGTCTTTTCATTGTCGTATTCTCTCAGAAAGTTGAGTCTCCGACAATCTCGGGGCGGTTCAGAATAATGATGGGGCTAGAAGCCCCTTATATTTTGTGTAACTTAAATCGTTATTGAGTACGCTTTGATTAAGGGCAATATACCTTAGCACTGCTAACCGTTTTTGGTTCTATTATATGGTACTGATATAGGAAACAGTGCTTGTTTTGCCATGGGCATTTTTTTTGCAGCTTGCTTCTACGTCTGGCTTAAGAAAACAAGCATCTGATGATACTAGAAAGGTACACAGCGTTCGATGATATATATAGTTTTTTGAGTTTTTTATACATATCCTTTTTTTAGGTATAGAAAAACGAATTTTTTATACCTATCGCTCAACCAATTTTTCCTCAATCATTTCAGTCAACAACTCAGTCACCGTTTTTCGGCTTTCAAGCGCGTACCGCTTGAGCGCAATGTGTTTATCTTCATCTAAATTAAAATTCACGCGTACCGTCTTTTTGGGACTGTCCGTCACATCCGATAAAGCCAATTGATCCTTAACGTTCTTACTAGGACGACCTGCTGATAAACTCATGGCTTACTCCTCACCAAAAAATATTTGAATCTCACTGACCAATGCGGTTATCTCTTGTATCGCATTGCTACTAGGCGATTCGGTATCAAATACTGTCTTACCAAGGGCAGCACTATTAGGATAAGCAACTCGCTGCATCACTCTGGTCTCTAATACCGGAATATTATAATCAAGCAGCGCGGTTGCAACCTCTTTACCAATATTGGTATTTTGAATGGCGCGTGAGACAACAAAGGCTGCCTTTAGTTGGCCATCCATCATCTCAATACGCTGCTGCACTAAATCAACCAAATCGCTGGTCGCCCAGATATCATAGGGGCTCGGCTGCACCGGAATCAATATAAAATCAGCCGCTTTTATAGCAGAAATAGCCAGACTAGTAGCTTGCGGCGATCCATCGATCACCACATAATCTTTTTCAGAGACGTTTTTTAAATCTTTATCAAGTGTTGGTCTGTCGAGCCCGATCACTGGTACCGGATTGTCTTCATCAACCGCTCTCCAGTCACGCGCACTGCCCTGCTGATCGCTATCTACTAGTAGAACACTATGGCCTTTTAACTGTAAGCCACGAGCCAGATGCGTTGCGATGGTAGTCTTGCCGCTGCCACCTTTTTGATTTAATACCGCGATTACCTTCATAAATACAGATCCCTGTAGCATGCATTGAATATATAAGTATATAAGTATATAAGTATATAAGTATATAAGTATATAAGTATATAAGTATATAAGTATATAAGTATATAAGTATATAAGTATATAAGTATATAAGTATATAAGTATATAAGTATAACTAAAAATGTACGTCACATCACTACTAATAGCAATACTTCATAGTAAAAATAGCATCGCCTTTTCTAACTAGCGCATATCCATCATGATAGACGTCCTGTATCAAAGACAGCATAATAAACTGCCTACTACTAGGTAAATTGCCGCTATTGGATATCAATTTGAGCTACTAAAAGGAATACTTTAGCCGCTCATATTCGTTATAATCCGCTCACCAATCAAAAACCACCAATCGTTAATGAGGAAACCACTATGGTGAAGTGTCACTTATCGACCATTATGGGCGAAAGACGCCTTAAAATTGCCGATGTCGCAAGAGATACTGGTATCAATCGTGGCACCATTACTCGCATGTATCATGAAGAAGCCACCCGAGTTGATCTAGATGTCATCGAGTCTTTATGCACGTATCTTAGAATCAATGTTGGTGATTTATATGAAATTATAAATGAGGACAGCAGTGAAACGCCTGAGTGAACACCCTCGCTCATAAGACATTATCACCTTTAGACGCATAAAAAGACCTTTAGAAGGTCATTTTCTCTTGCAATAGATTAAAATATAGGTATAATTTGACCTGTAGTAGGTCATTTTATCCATTATTTACATACAATAATCTATAGGAGAATATCTATGAACACTAATTTATCGCGGCTCAACAGCTGCACATGGTTTAGTGAACAGACTAAAGCTTTAGCCTCTCAGCTGTTATTCAGCTTACAAATACAGCAGGGCGTACAACTGGCATCATTACTTGGTGTTGACGCTATCCTTTATAATGATGAAGCGATTTATGTCTGGGTGCAACGACAGCTAGATGACGGTCTTATGATTGATGATTATACGTTAAGCACCCTTGAAACCGCCTTTATAGAGTTGGTCACAGCTCATACTGACCAAGCAGCCTAGTCACTTTAGCTTATATTTACAGACTTCTTGTTTAACAAGAAACAATAACCCTTAAAGCCAGATAAAGTGTCATTATCTGGCTTTTTAATATAGACAAAGATAACGACAATCAAACAAGCCTTTTTTCAGTCTTATATGTTTTAGAAGACGCACTTTTGGGCAATATAGCTCACTATTACCATACGTCTTTACTCAGTCGGCTCTGCACGCGGCACCCCAGCTATTTTATAATAAACAAAGCCTCTCTCATCTCTCAAAACACTCTTACTGTCTGCTCTAACGCACCAGCTGATTGCATCAGGCTGCTCTTTATTAACATCACAAGCCAAAATAAACTGCGCACTTTGAGCATTATTAAAGGCCTGTTTCCAACCCGTTTCAAGCTCATCGATGCCGCGCTGTAGCTCTGCTTGCTGGTATTTCATCTCTGCAATCTCATCAAAGCTTGGCACATACCAAAATACCAGGGCCACCAAACTTATTATCACAGCCATCGTACCCGCTGCGACAGCGGCTGCAATCCTTTTAATACTCATAGTCTCAATGGACTTATGAATTTTGTCCAAGTCTTTACTAGCTCTAGCCTCGACCTGCTCAATCCGCGTTTTGGTGGTGGTCTCAAAGGTCTCAATATCTTCAATAATCTGCTTATGACCAGCTTGGTACTGATTGGTGAATAGGGCTAGATTGTCAGCGCTTGCGCTAAGTTTATCAGCCACCGCTTGCATGGTACTGATTTGTACCTCTATGCTGTCGTTTTTAGCAGTAACGATCGACTCTACAGCCGTATCAATCTGCTGTTTCATATCGGTGATGATGCCTGCTATTTTGTCATCATAACGACGCGGCATCTCATTGTCAGTAAAAGCAGTCACTGCCGCTTGTAGCTGCTTTAACACGAGTTCTTGATACTGACTCAATGCCTGCGAAGTCGTGCTTGCGCTACTACCTAATTCTTCAATGGCAGAAGACACCTCATTCACCTTGCTATCAATACCGCTAAGCGAACGCTCAAGCCGCCTCGCTACCGCATCATCGGCTCGCTTAATCAGCTCACGCAAGGCCCCAATGACCGGAGTCAATGAAGTCACTAGGTTAACAAGTTGATCGTGTATGTCTTGCTCATTGCTATTGTCTTTATTCATGGGGTACTCATTATTATAATGCCGCCTAAAATGGGCGTGGTGAGGAGTAGCGGCGTGTTTGTGCTTGTTCATGCGCTTGGATGGCGTTCTTCGTTTTTTGCAGGTGATCTGTCACAGTTTGTGTGAGCGTTGCCCCATCTATGGTGATAGCAGGAACGTGCTCAAAGCGCTCATTGATTTTCGTTAACACCTCGACCTTATCTTGATTGTCAGGCAAGCGCTCAAGCTGTTGCCATAGCGTCGTTGCTGTCTTCTGCACCTGCGTTGCAATTTTTTTGGCATCGGTGTCTCGTAAACTTTTTTGTAGTGTCGTAAAGCTGTCAGTGTGTTTTAGAGTAGTGAATATAAATGCTTGTGCGGCAACCGCCTCAGCCGCGTTGATCACTTCGATCGGTGCATCAACGGCCTTAAAATCAAGGGTATTAACGCGGTTACGCACCCGTACCACTAAATTGTCAAATCGATCTCGATATGCTTTGGTCTCATTGATTCGCTGACGCTTAAGAGATGCCTGCTGCCGCCTCTGTTTTAAGGTTTCTCGCCGCCTGATCAAAGCCTCCTCTCGTGCGCGCTCAGCCTCTTTCTTAAGCTTTGCTTGCTCATGCGCTTTGTTGAGCTGATATTGCAGCGCCATAGTACGGCTGCGCCAGTCCTCAAGCCGATCTGCATTCAACTGAGTAGTCTTGGTACTTATGATTTCATCGTATAAATCATCATCTTGCACGATCACCGCCTCACTTTGATCCAGTAAGGCGATACGCTGCTCATAAAACGGTGATAAGCGCTGATAAGTCTTTTTACTGGTATTAATTTGCTGCTTTAACTGTTTGATGTCTTCATTATTGGTGGTCTTAAACGCTTTAACATCAGCGGCCAATGCCGTCAAACGAGTATCAGCATCCGCGTTTATCTCTACCGCTTTTAACGTACTGAGCACCTCACGCTCTTTTTGAAGATATTTAAAGCGCTCAACATCCAGATCTGCAAATGCGGCAAACTTATGATAAGTGTCCATGTTATTGGTGACGTCTATATCTTGTAGATCCGAAAACGCTTGATCCCACTGTAAGGATAAGTCGGATTTTTCAATATCAATCTCATCAAGAGCTTTAAAGCCAGTCGCCAGTTTATTCAGCTTTGCGGCAAAGGGTTTTAGCGTGGCCTTCAACCCTTTGTAGTCAGCAATGACTTCATTATTAAGCGGGATCAGCTTTTTTAAAACCGTTTTATTGTTCAGCACCGTTTTATCAATCTGTGACAGCTGCTCTTCAAGACGGCTAACAGCGCGGCCTGTTTGTAGGGTATCATCTTGTCTAAACTCCTCAACCAACGCTAAAGCCGCCTTTAGTGCCTCACTTTGCTCTTTTGTGCTTATCTGCCTAGCAAGCTCAATCATTTTTTGGCGGGGGTCACTAAAATCCTGTCCCACCTCCTCGGTGAACCGCTGGGTACTCTTAATGTTTTTATCAATAGTAATAATCTGTTTAGACTGGTGCGCTAACTCTTCATGCAGCGCATCAATGGTTGAAAATAAGGCGCTGCGTACCATCTTTTTTTGACTCACAAAGTCGGCTGAGATTGCTAAAAGCTCATCAAGTGCGTGATCATTGGCCGCATCACTATGCGTCTGACTGTTACTTTTAGGGATAGCGGGTTCAAGTTCAACGGCAGGATCTACAAATCGAATATTACTGAGCTCAATTCGCGCAAAGGGTTTACGCTTTTTATAATGTATTGTGACGCCGTTAACCTCTTGTTCATTGCTTTCTAGGTCAATACGTCCCTTGTCGTCGTACTCAATTACTAAACCATTTTTTTCAATGTAAGCATTGATCTCATCAATCGTATCGTTGTACTCGTGAATCACTGAACGATTGCCTTTGAGAATATCCTTATATAGTGATTTACCCAGTTTCATTTTTGGTAAACGACTGATGCCCAGCTCACGGTAGGATTTCTCACTAATGGTTTTATTCTTAGGCAGTAGCTCATTGGCCATATCCGCCCAAAGGGTGCGTTGATATTTAAGCTCATCGCCGCGTCCGTTTAACCCCTTAGATAACCGCTCCTCCGTTGACCACTGCAACCAATTCTTGCGTGCTGATAAAGCATAACCCTCAACATCCGCTACTATCTCACGGCTTGAGAGTAAAATATGGGCATGAAAGTTACGACTGGTCAGCTCAACCACTTCAACCTCCCCCACATGTTTCTCGTGACTGTGGGGCCGATGAATGGCCACATCGACAAGTACGTTATAGCGATCAGATAGGTTTTGAGCGTAGCGCTCAACAAGCACTATACGCTGATCCGCGGTGATCCCCTCAGGAAACATCACATCAATCTCAGTACCCAATTGGGCGTTTTTACGAGTCTCAATGCGTTCGATATCATTCCAAAAACCCTCACGTGTCACGGCTAGATCCCCAGCAAGAGTTGGCGTTATCAACGCCGTATGCATTACATTTTTCTCAATAACTTGCGTGTATTTAGTACCATCACTGTCCACTAAATTTAAGATTTTGTCTTTAGCTTTACTGGTGTAATCGTGGACGACTCCTGACTGCTCATCAACCAGTTTTGAGCCAGAATTATAAGCCGACTTTGCCACCACGCTATGATTTTTCGCCTTACTAACGGCGCTAACCGACAGATGGAACCCTTTATTATTCATAGCAAAAAAACCCAATATTGAGAGATGATTTTTTGGGGGTTGTAGGGGGTTCGCCCCCTGCCGAACGACGGAGTTTATGTAAAAAAACAGTACCCCTTGTGGGTCTTTTTTACATAAACTCCTAAGTTCGCTCTTAACAGAGGGTTAAAATACTACTGCGCCCACGAAACGATGTGGTCTTGTGTATTTTACTACCTTGCATCCCTATGTGTACACTGCTAGGATCAACTCTATCATAGTTGGCTAAAAAAAGGATGAGGTAATGTCAGTAATATCAGATGATTTATTCGCAAATAAGATTAAGCAATTACAGGCTCTTAAAAAAGAGATTGATCAGGACAGGCTTGAAGCACATAAAATATTGGGGGAGTGGTTGGCCAACGCATTAGACGATGATGATAATCATGAACTGCAAGCTATTTTTTTAGACGCACACGATAATGAAAAATATGTCCGTTTGAAAAAGCACCGTGAGTTTTTAAAGTCAATTGCTCATAAGATGCAAAGTGAAGCTAAGGAAACACCAAGCAGCTTTACACCACCTAAAAACAGTCAGGACAGTGACCACGGTTCATTGCTTGATATTTATTCATCATCACAGTAGCTACTCGAAATCGCCAAATTACCGTTACAGCTGGATCGTTTGCTAATTAGCGAAAGGTTAGGAGGCGATTATCAGCTGTTTTAAGCGTTTTAAAATAACTTTAGCTACCATCGTATCGGAAGGATTATAAAGCGCATACAAGAGTGGTTTTTAGGCTTTTTGACAACGATTTGATAAGTGCTTACAGGGGTATCGATAATGGCTACTGAAAATCAAGACAAACTATCTACAAAAAACGAGACTGATATTGAGAATGTAAAAACAGGGTTGTCCAGAATGACAGATGAAGATATTCAAAATATCTTTGACCATGCTTTTGAAGATCTTCAAAGATCTAAGCTTGATCCGAACCATGCGAACGTGGAATAACATTAAGTAAATGGACAATTGCATTCTGAGCTACTGATCAGTTTTATAAGTGATTGGTCGCTCATATTATCATCTTAAATCCGTTGGTTTTTTCCTTATTATTTAAAATAAAAATATATTTTTTACTTTTAAAAACTTTTAAAGACTTTTAGACAGTCTGTAAGCTTTGCTATTAAAGGGTTACGCACTCTATTATGCTACTTTTATCCCGCATTATGCTACTTTTATCCCGCATTATGCTACTTTTATCCCGTTTAAATGCTACTTTTATCCCGCATTATGCTAGTATCTTAAAGTAACTAGCATAATGAGGTTGTCATAATGAATGATGTCGAGCTATACGAAAAAAAATATCCTGAAAAATGGATTGTTATGCAGAATAAAATTACTCAAGCTTTTAGAGAGATGTCTATTGATGAGAAGCGCATCATTATTCTAGCGAGCCCATTGGTTAGGGTTAATAATGCTACTGAAAAAACACCGATAGAGGTTGCGTCTTCTGAATTTGCTAAGCTTAGCGGAATAGATAGAAACTCGGCTTATAAGCAAATGAAATCAGCTAGCAAAAAATTAATGAAGCGTACATTCATTTATGAGGATAAGGATGGTGATGATACAGAGGTTCAATGGCTAATCAGGTCGAAATATGCAGATGGCTATATATCGATGCATTTTACAGATGAGGTAATATACTTACTTCAGGTTTTTGATAAGCTCAACCCTTACACTAAATATTTAAAAGAAGATATCTTAAACCTCAAATTGACTTACTCGTTAGACCTTTACCATCTAGCAAAAAAGTCTGAGGGGAAGGGTGGTTTTTCTATGACTTTAGATCAATATAGGCAAGAACTTGGCACGCCTAAGTCGTATGAGCGCATCAACAATTTGAAAGAGAATGCAGTTGATGGGCCCATAAAAGAAATTAATCAGAAAACCGACATCAAAATCACCTATGAAAACATCAAACGTGGACGCACAGTTACAGGTTTGACATTCACCGTCAAGGCCAAGCCAACTAAGAAAAAAGGACAGGAGGGCCTAAATCAGAATAATGAGGATAGAGATATCCCACCTCTAACCGTTAAGCAAATTGATCGTTTTGCCCCTTTGTTGGCTAACTACTCACCGTTTGGTAGTTACGCACCATCAGGTAAAAGCACTCAAGAAGTTATTAGTTGGTTACACACTCAATTAAGAGATGAGGCTTTTTTAAAGACCCACAAAAAGCACTTACTGGCGATAGGCTATACGTTCCCTAAGCAGAAATCATAATATGAAAAAAGCATGCTTAGTAGTTTTGGCATTACAAATGGTTTATATTGTACGTACATATATAAGCCATTTGTAATGCCATGACGACAACCAATTATAATATCAGGCTCGATCAAGAGCTCAAGGATAGCGCCTTTGCCGTGTTTGAAAGCTATGGATTAACACCGTCTCAAGCAATCAAATTGTTCTTAACTCAAGTGGCGCAAACCAATACCGTGCCGTTATCCTTTGATTATCAAAAACCCTCTAATCTTAATACGCCGCCAAAAACTTCTGCTGGTGATTATGAATTGAGCGGCCAGCGCCACAAATAAATCAGTATAAAAATAACTGTACAGATATAAGTACAGCTATGGTATATAATATCAGTCATACAAATAAATATGACCAAACACGGAGTAATCGTTATGGATGTTGTGAACTACACTGATTTTAGAAAGGGCCTAGCCAAATATATCGATAAGGTAGATACCGACAAATCGCCGATCGTGATTACTAGACAAAATGCCAAACCTGCGGTACTCATGAGCTTAGAAGAGTTTAATTCATATGAGGAAACGCTTCATCTGCTAAAAAGCCCCACTAATGCCAAGCGCCTCAGACGCTCTATAGCCGATGCTAAGGCGGGTCGTTTAATCGAGCGTGACAGTGACATCAATACGGATGACGCATTATTGACTTGTGATGATGAGGTGGACGCTTGATCTTATCTTGGACACAGGATGCGTGGGAGGACTACGAATACTGGCAAAAAACCAGCAAAGAGAAGGTCAAGCAAATAAGTAAGCTGATTAAAGCCATCAAACGTGATCCATTTGAGGGTATTGGTAAACCTGAACCACTCAAACACGATCTGGCAGGCTATTGGTCGCGTCGCATTGATCAAGAGCATAGACTGGTTTATGAGGTTCAAGATGATGCCATTATCATCGTTCAGTGCCGATATCATTATTAAGTAAACAGTGTTAGTTCACAAAAGTGCTTGATCCTAAGAATCAGGCACTTTTTTATTTTCCATTCTGGCTATGTGTCCTAAAACGAACGAGAAAGCTCTGTAGAGACGTCTAAATGTATTGGTTAGTACTTCGACCTAAACATTCGACAACAAACCTTATGTGGTCATACGACGCCATATAATTGCTAATGGTGACTATACCTCTGATCACGTTACCACAGAATAAAATAGTTGCTGTTTTATTCTTACCTAAAAATACACGTATATTATTTTGAATTTATATATACAGATTTAACAGATTTATACGTTTTTCGCCAATCCTCTGTAGCGCTTCATTTATAAGTATTACAGGGGATTTTTTTTATTTAAATGACGACGTTAACCTTGTTATAGGTAGACAAATACCTTGTTGTTTTAGTGTATAGGTAGACATTTAGCTTGTTTTAGGTAGACAAATACCTTGTATATGACGAAAAATTATAAAATTTTTCGTCATATATGTTATATTAGTTAAAACCAAACAAATAGGTTAGGGTATGACACCTGAAGAAATGCAGGGTTTTCAAGACAAGCTTAGGCAAGACTTTGGCCATACAATCAGGGTACGCGTTGAAAAACCGCTGACACCAGAGGAGCGTGAGGCTTTAATCAATCATATTAGATACACAAGAAATGATTTCAACGCCTCTATTGAGATTATTGAGCCCATTCCTATTGACTTTGATTTTGAGGTATTACCTTTTGAAGAAGAGATTCAAAAGCCTATACAATCCCCTCAAAATGCAAGCTCAGATGCCAGTAGTACAACATCCGATAAAAAAGACGATAGCAACTGGGTTTATGGACCGAATTGGATTGTGCTACAAAACAGATTATTAAACGCGATTACAGATTTGACGCATAACGAGAGACGACTGATCATGCTTTTATCGCCAAAGGTTCGAGCTGCCGTTGATAAAAATGCTAATCAGCGGACGTTTATGTTGACAGCTTCAGAGTTTGCCAAAGAATATGGGCTCGAAAAAGATGGTACATACCAGCTGCTAAGTGAGTTATCGGATAGTTTGCTACAAAAAGCGTTTTGGTTTTATGATTTCAAAGCAGATGAGGTCGTCAATAGAAAAGGTAGCAGTTGGGTTGCTGAGTGTGAGTATCTAAAGGGTCAAGGGCGAATAGCGGTGACGTTGACAGATACAGTGACTGAGATGTTAACTGTATTTGATAAGTCAAATACGTTCACGAAGTACGAGAGGCGCTATATCGTGGAGCTGGGCTCTTACGGTATTTTAATGTTCGAGCTTGTCAGTAGCTGTTTACACTTGCAGAGTGGTAAAAAAGCGTACTCAGTTGCGTATCTGCGCCAAAAATTCAACTGCACAGACAAGTATGAAAAAATCACAGACTTTAAAACTAAGGTCTTAGATAAAGCCATAGCAGAGGTTGAGAAGCACACACCGCTGAAGGTTAGTTATACAGAAAACAAAATCGGCCGAGAAATCAGTGAAATCGTGTTTTGTATTCGGGACACTAGCAGTACAAGCCTTGAAGATATCGTCAAAGTGTTTAGTCCAGCTGAGATTAAAAAATATGGTTGGAAACTTAAAGACAAGCATGAGGTAGTCAGCAATTTTCCTCAATCGATTAAAACGCCGGTTGAGACACAAAAAGAGATCGAGGCGCGTATGGCAAAACCTGAATACTACGCAGAGTATGTGCGCTACTTAAAAAAATTAACCGACTTTGATGAAAAGCTACATATAAAAAATATGCTCAAAAGAGCCAATTAACAGCGCTTTAACCTCACTTGTGACGCACACATCAAAGGGTTGCAAACAGTTAAATAAAACATATACAAACCTACCTATTTATTACTATAATAGATAGATTATATCTATAATATAGAGAGCA
>NZ_CM009115.1 GCF_002836715.1 Psychrobacter sp. 4Dc | reverse complement strand
TGGATTATACACTGGATTATACACTGGATTATACACTGGATTATACACTGGATTATACACTGGATTATACACCAGACTCTTAAAGTAGCTTGGCTTGACCATGCTTCTTAACATAGTCTCGCATAAAGGCTCTAACGGCTTGTGAAGCCGTTGTATCTTGGTTATCGCAAGCGTGTTTAAAGGCTTTTAGCAGGTTTTCATCTACTTTTGCTGTGAACAGCTTATCTTTTGGGGCTTCCATAGTAATTCCTTATATATTGGGTATATACGGATTATATACTAAGTCTATAAAACATCAATGGCGTCTTAAAGTATATACTTGGTATATACGTTTTATACACTGTTTATATATAAAATTCTTTTAAAAGCCTTTAAAGGTAAGGGCTGAGCTTATCTATCTATTCACATTATGTTTTTTATCAAATATCTCTACACTCAATCTGCTGATTGAGTGTTTTTTTTATTTGTTTTTTTTTCTTAAAAGCCTATGTTATATAGCCTAGGGGGCTATATAACACTTGACCGCTTATCTGTTGTTGATATGCTCTTGGTTGAGCCTTGAGCTGATTTCAAGCAACACTCACCCTAAAGGGAATGAAAGCAGATTTTGCTCTCAAGCCCTTTAGTGCTGTTGCTTTGATGTTGATGTCATGCCCTCGGCATCGCCCATCGCCTCATCAAGGCCGTATCACTGTATCAAGCTACGGCTGCATAGATTACGGTTGATAGCACCGCCTAGACGCGCTCTATGCCACGTTTTAAGCCGTTCTGACGCTAGCAAGGGGCAAACCCCAATATACCGCTATAGATACGCTTAAAACGCCACTCATTGCGCTGCTCTTATCCTTTGTCTAGTAACCCCTGTCGGGAGCTTTCGTATCACCCACACAATGCAGTCGTCGCTGATGCCTGCCACCCATTGCTAGGGAACAGTTAGAGGACGATAGGGGCGATGTAACGATCAAATAGGGAGTTAGGCGTTTTATGTATTTAGACTTGCAAATCAGGCGGTGTGTGCCTTAGAATACCCTTAACGGGCTATATGCTGGTCAAATAACGCTGTACTAGAGCTTATTTGGTCGTTACAGTCGTCGCCAAACGTCTGTAACCGTTAACGAATATTAACGACAAAGCCTTCAACGTGTCAAGCGTTGAAGGCTTTTTCTATGCAAAATTGTCCAACAGTTGTTGATTTTGCTTGGGCTAAGGTCGAGTATTGGCCAAGATCAGCCGTTCTTTTTCGGCTGTCCTGGTCAATACTGACCCAACAACCGATAGGGCGTTAGTTCTTTGCATCGCCCCTACGCGATGTTAAGCCCCAAAGGGGTGTATTTTCGTCCAGAAAATGCACAGACCATCACCCCAAGTGTGGGCTGCGTGGGGGAGCCGAAATCGTGGTGGCAGTCGTCCAGACTAGCCACAGCTGACCCCTAGGGCTGCGGTAGATTTTGGGGGTGAAACCCGCCGTCAGTAAGCACTGACCTCGGGCGTTTTAACTGCCGCACTTCAAAAGGGCAAAAAACGTACGAGGTCAGTGGTGTAACCACTGTCGGCCGCCAAGTAAATCGGAACAACGTGGAGATTTGCGCTGGAACGAAGTGGAAGGCAACTGAAAAGCGGCAGCGAGGTCGTCCAGACCACGCAAGACAAGGGTAGGGCGTTCAGCCCGTTAGCCTTGTCTGGTGACGTTTTTTAGGCGCAGCGAAGCGTAGTATGCTCTTTTCGGTGTATAATCTGGTGTATAGACCGACTTAAAAAGTGGTGATTTTCTGAAATCACTGGATTATACACTGGATTATACACTGGATTATACACTGGATTATACACTGGATTATACAC